>SKTL01000384.1 GCA_007122555.1 Thermomicrobiaceae bacterium
GGCCGGTTCCCTGACAATTGAAACAGGGATCGGAGATGATCGTTCCCTGTCCGCCGCAGCGGGCGCAGGGCGAGGCGGTCATGAACTGGCCGAGCAGCGTCTGCTGGACGCGCCGGGTTTCTCCGGCTCCGTTGCAGTCCGGGCAGGTGGCGGGTTCGGCGCCATCCCGCGCCCCGCTGCCGCCGCAGTCGTCACATTCTTCCAGACGCTGGATCTCGACGTCTTTGTCGACCCCGAAAACGGCTTCCTCGAAATCGATTTCCAGCGTCGTTTCCAGGTCCGCGCCGCGGCTCGGCGCGCGGCGTCCACGTCCGCGACCTCCTCCGCCGAAGAATGTCTCGAAAATGTCACCGAATGGAGAGCGACCGCCGCCAAAGCCGAATGGATCCTGAGCGCGCGCGCCGCCGCCGTTTGCCTGACCGCGGACACCGGCATGGCCGAACCGGTCGTATACGCGGCGTTGCTCGTCGTCTCCGAGCACCTCGTAGGCTTCGTTGATCTCCTTGAAACGGTCTTCAGCGTCTTCGTTCTTGTTGACGTCCGGATGGTATTCCCGCGCGAGCCGTCGATAGCTCTTCCGGATCTCGTCTTTCGAGGCGGTGCGGCTTACCCCGAGAACTTCGTAATAATCGCGTTGCTCAGCCATGAAATTCACGCTCGTCAGTCATGTACAGATGCGGTTAATTGCCATCCTCGAGTATATCAGCCGGGCAGGTTTTGAGGCGAAAACGCCTGTGAACGATGCACGGGAAGCTGATGCGCCTCGAGCGATCGGTGATCAGGTATTCGCTTCGATCCAGGCGCGGACGGCGTGGAGGTCTTCGACGATGGCGTCGGCCTCGTCGAGTCCGGGGATTGATTCGGTCATCTCGTTCGGCACCGCAAGGCAGGCCATTCCGGCTGATTTCGCGGAGCGGACGCCGTGCGGGGCGTCTTCCAGCGCCAGGCAGCGTGATGGATCAACACTTAATCCGTTCGCTGCGGCCAGATAGATCTCCGGATGGGGTTTGCCGTTTTCCACGTCGTCTCCGGTGACAATGAATTCGAACGCATCCTGTAGATTGACGACGCTGAGCGCGGCGGAGATGTAGCGTCGGTGTCCCGACGTAGCGAGCGCCAGGCGAAGCGATGTCTCGGCCTGGAGCCACCCGACTAGCTCCCGTGCGCCGGTCATGAGCGGAAGCTCGGTGGCGACGAGTTTCAGGAAGATCTCGTCCCGTCCGTGCATGACCTCTTCCGGGCTCAGCGGGAGTCCCAGCCGTTCCTGGACGACTTTCGCGGAATCCCGGACGCGGAGTCCGAACATTTCGTTGATCAGGCTGTCGCTGAGGCGGCTATCGTAGCCGGCGAGGAACTCCTGCCAGGCGCGAATCTGCAGCGGTTCGCTATCGGCCAGCAAGCCATCGAAATCGAAAACCACTGCGTCGAGTTTCCGTTTCCCCACGATTCCCCCGATTGCTAGCGTTGATGCAAGCGGACGTAGAGTCCGGCCCGCTGCATCGCGGTTTCATACAGACCTGGCGCGGCGACGAGTATGTAGGCACGTCCGGCCAGACCTTCAACAAGGTCCAGCGGCAAGGCGGACGCCCCGGCATGAGCGCCGATTAGCGCGCCAGCCATCGCCGCGACCGTATCGGTATCGCCCCCGGCGTTCGCCGCCAGTTCAATGCCGGCCCTGAGATCTCCGCCGGCGACGGTTGCGCAATAGAACGCTGCGCCGACCGATTCAGCGACGTATCCGGACGTTCCGATCTTCTGGAGATTGGCGATATGGGCGTCCAGGCTCAGTTCCGGCCTTGCCAGCATACCGGCCGTCCGGATCTTTCGGGAGACCTCATCTTCATCAATGAAGGAGCAGACTTCGTCGGCGAGCACTTCCGGCGGCGCCTCTCCGGTTACCTGGAGACGGACTCCGTAGGCGATGGCAACGCCGCCGTTGATCGCCTCCGGGTTCGAATGGGTGATCAGGCCGGCGCGCATCACTTCGCGCACGAATACTTCGGCATTGAACCGGCCGACGCTGTGGATCAGCCCGATGGGAGCAATCCGCATCGCGACCCCGTTGCCGGCGGCATGTTCTCCGCCGATGCCGGCCTGGAAGTCTCCGGTTTCATCAGCCCGAATGAGTGAAAGCTGGGTGGTGCGTCCCATAAACCGGCGACTCTCGGAATTGAACAGGCGGAGAAAGCGCATGCCGGTGTTTTCCGGGTCAACAAGTCCGCCGGTCGAGACAAGGCTTTCGACGTGACAGAGCATCATCTCGGTGTCGTCGGTTATTTCTCCGGCCGCTTCAAGCTCATTGCCGGCGGAATCGGTGCGCGGCATGTAGCGATCGACCCAGCCATACTGGCTGCGAATGACGCCGGCCGGCATACCCTCGACCGGCATGCCGAATGCGTCACCAATCGCCAGGCCCAGCAGGCAGCCGAGGAATCGGTCCGAGAGATCGTGTCCGGCGCGAGGTTCGTTGCGAGATGCGCTCATGATGGCGATTCCTGATCAGACGTCTTGACATGGTCGACGCAGACTGGTCTCAGACGAAACCCGAGTCGCTGCGAATTAAACCACGCGATGCGGCGCCTGCCGCCTGAAACGCGTATTCGTATTGCTCGGCTGGGGATAATCTGGTTGTCAACCAGTGCGCCATCCGTAATACTGACAGCGAAACGCGTTCGTCAGCATGCCCAACAGCCGAAAAGGAGCGAACTGGTGAATATACTCAACGCGCTGGAACGGGTACGAGAACGTCTTCAGGAGAATGGGGCGAGACCGGAAACCCTGCAACTGGTGGGAACAATACAAAAGACGGCATCAACGCCTGGTGCGGATCGTGCGCAAGTTCGGTCAGTGACCGATCTGGTTCGGCGGCTGATGCGCACGCCGGTCGCGAACCAGAATGTCGGCGTCTATGATGATCTGGCGGTTCTCGAGGAGCAGCTGGAAGCCGAGACGGCCGAATTTGTCGAGAAGAAGGCTGAAGAAGAAGCCAAGCCGATGCCAAAGTCGCGAAAATATTACAAACAGCTCAAGGAAAAGGAAGAGCGCGAGAACAAATCAGAGGAAGAGTCGAGGGCATCCTGACTTCCCGCATATCGAGGTAGAAAGCACGCACTGAAATTATGAAACAAGAGGCTCATCTCCGCCCCGAGCAATTTGATAAAGTGGCCGTCTTCTTTGATATGTCGAATCTCTACTTTGCGGCGCGCGATCTCGGCATCAGGATTGATTACACGCGACTTCTCGATTTTCTGGCGAACGGTCGCCGGTTGCATCGGGCGTATGCCTATATGGCGGTCTCTCCGGACGATGCCGGCGCAATCCCCTTTCTCACCTGGTTGCGGCGGAATGGCTTCCGCGTCATTACCAAACCGCTCAAGCGATTTAGCGATGGGACAACCAAAGGCGATCTCGATATGGAGCTCGCTGTCGATCTGCTGACGCAGGTGCAGTACATCGACGTGGCGGTCGTCGTCAGCGGCGACGGCGACTTTACGTACCTTGTCGACCGCGCGCAGCGACTCGGCCTGCGCGTCGAGATTGCCTCGACGCCCCGGTATACGGCGATCGAGCTGATGGAAATCGCCGACAAGTACATTGATCTGGAAGCGAGCCTCCGCCTCTTCGCGCTGGAGCGCGGCAATGCCGGCCCACCTGACCATGAAATCCCCAAGGCGTTCGAGTAAACGGGTTGCCGCTCGGGCAGCTCACGGCAAGAGACATGTGAAAGGGACCATCTGATGACGCTCATTGACGATGTGGCTCAGCGACGGGATGCGTTGCTCGGTTCGCTGGAGCAGATTGTTCGGCTGGAATCTCCGAGCACCGATAAAGCCGTCATTGACAAACTGGTGGCGCACTTGCGCTCGGAGTGCGAACAGCTCGGAGCGACGATTGAGAGCCGGGACCAGACAGACTGGGGTGACCTGACCATCGCCTCCTGGCCGGGTACGGGTTCGGAGACCGGTCAGATTCTGGTTATGACGCATATCGATACTGTCTGGCCGGTCGGGACAATCGAACGACTGCCGTGGTCGGTTGAGGGTGATGTCGCCCGCGGTCCCGGGATCTTCGATATGAAGGCCAGCGTGGCGATGATGCTCGAGGCGATGCGGATCATCCAGGAGCGCAACACCGAGCGCCGCCCGATCAAGTGGCTGATCAACACCGAAGAAGAAATGGGAAGTCCGGCATCACGACCGGTTATCGAAGAGCTTGCCCGGGAGAGCGAGTACGTGCTCTGCCTGGAGCCGCCGGTTCCGCCTCACGGAGCGTTGAAGACCGCGCGCAAGGGCGTGGGAATGTTCAGCATGAAGGTCACGGGCAAGGCCTCCCATGCGGGGGCTGATCCGAAGGCCGGCGTGAGTGCGATTCAGGAGCTGGCGAACCAGATCCAGTATCTCCACTCGTTGACAGACTACGATCTCGGGACGACGGTGAATGTCGGGGTTATTTCCGGCGGGACGCGCCGGAACGTGATCGCGGCAGAAGCTGAAGCGCTGATCGACCTGCGGGTCGTGACGATGGATGAGGCCGAGCGGACCGTCGAGGCGATACGCGGATGTCGGGCATCGCTGCCGGGCGCGTCAGTCACGATTGAAGGCGATCTGAACCGTCCTCCGATGGAGCGAACGGACGCGATCGCCGCTGCGTTTCAACGGGCGCATGCGATCGGCCAGAGCATTGGTCTCGATCTTCAGGAGGCGTCGACCGGCGGCGCGAGTGATGGCAACTTCACCGCGGCGGTCGGCGCGACAACGATCGATGGTCTCGGTTGCACCGGCGATGGCGGACACGCGGACACCGAGCACATTCTGGTGTCCGGGCTTGTGGAGCGTACGGCCTTGCTGACGGCCTTGCTGTCCGAGTTGTAGGGTTTGACGGCTAATCGTATCGATCGGCCGACCCGACGGATCGGTCGGCGCTTTGATCCATCGCCGGTGGGACAGTTTCGGAGAAATGTCGAGGTTGACGGTCAGGTGGCTGACCGGTAAGATTCTGGTTGCGCAAAACACCGATGGCGGGTGGTGAAAGGGTATCACAAGGGCCTTTGGAGCCTTTGTTCCAGGTTCGAATCCTGGCCCGCCAGCCGGAACGCGGCCGTTGAGCACCAGTGCTCATATTCATCGCCAGGGAATTGTGTCGACCGACGACGCTAATGGCTCCACTTCTAACCTCGCAGTGATCATTCTTGCGGCCGGCCTTGGCACGCGAATGAAATCCCGTACGCCGAAAGAACTCCAACCCCTCTTCGGCCGCCCGATGCTCGATTACGTGTTGCGCGCCGCCGACGTGACGGCAATTTCGCAACGAATCGTGGTGCTCAGCCCGGCCAAAGCGGAAATTGCAGACCAGTTGCCTGATGATGTTCAGGTCGCCTGGCAGGAAGAGCAACTGGGAACAGGGCACGCCGCGGCCTGCGCGCTCGATCAACTCTCGCCGGACATTACCCATGTCGCGGTGCTTTTTGGCGATCATCCGCTCCTCGAACGCGATGCGATTTCCTCATTGACTGAAACGACGGTGGAAGCGGGCGGGTTGATCACGCTGCTTACCACGATCGTTGACGATCCGGCGGCATACGGTCGTGTTCGGCGAAATGCCGGTCAGATCGTCGGCATCGTCGAGGCGAAGGATGATTCCCGCACCTACGACGGGCCCGTGGAAATCTACAGTGGGATCTCCTGCTACGAACGCAGCTGGATGGAAGCGAACCTGCCGGGTATCCCGCGGAGCGCCAGCGGTGAGTATTACCTGACCAGCCTGGTCGAGATGGCCGCGAAGGACGATTCGATGTCGGTCGCCGTGGTCGCGGTGCAGGCTGATCCAACGGTCGCGTATGGCGTGAACGATCGAGTGGAGCTCGCCCGCGCGGAGCAGATTCTGAAAGAACGAATCCTCGAACGACTCATGCGTGATGGCGTGACGATTGCTGATCCTGTATCAACCTTCATTGATGATTCGGTCCAGATCGGGATGGATAGCCGGATCGAGCCGTTTACGATCATCCGGGGCGACACGGTGATCGGCGAGGGAACGACGGTCGGTCCGCAGAGTGTGATCGCCGATAGCCGGATCGGCTCCGGCTGCGAGATTGTTTCGTCACACGTTGAGTCGGCCATCCTCGGGGATCGAGTCCACGCGGGGCCGTGGGCGCATCTGCGATCAGGCGCGACCTTGCGTGATGATGTGCACGTAGGGAACTACGTCGAGATCAAGAACGCTGAAATCGGGCCTCTGACGAGAATCGGACACTTCAGCTATCTTGGTGACGCAACTGTCGGCGAGGATGTGAACATCGGAGCCGGGACCGTGACCTGCAATTACGACGGCGCGGAGAAACACCGAACGATTATTGGATCGCGGAGTTTCATCGGCAGTGACACCATGCTTGTTGCGCCGGTGAAGGTGGGCGAAGGCGCGAAGACTGGCGCGGGAAGCGTCGTAAACCGGGACGTGGCTCCAGGCGAGACAGTCGTTGGCGTTCCGGCGCGAAGCAAGCACGGAACCCGCGAGCACCGCGAAAACCGTGGAGGCACGGATGGTGAAGGGACTGCGGAAGCGTGATGGATGGTCGGCTTCAGGTATTCGCGGGAAAAGCAAATCCGGGACTCTCGGATGCGATCATGGGGGTTCTGGAAGCGCCGATCGGTCGCGCGGTCGTTGACAATTTTGGCAACGGCGAAACCAGGGTGAAACTGGATGAAAACGTTCGCGGCTCGGACGTCTTTGTCATCCAGGCGATGTGCGAACCGGTCAACCACAATCTCATGGAAATGCTGATCATTCTGGATGCCGTTCGCCGGGCGTCGGCGGCGCGGGTGACTGCGGTGATTCCATATTACGCCTATGCGCGCCAGGAGAAGAAGACGACTGGACGCGAGCCGATCAGCGCAAAACTGGTTGCGAACCTGCTGGTGACCGCCGGCGCAGACCGGATCCTGACGCTCGATCTTCACGCCCCGGCGATTGAAGGGTTCTTTGACATACCGGTGGACCATCTCCGGGCGACGCCGATTCTCTCCTCGCACTTCCGGCGTCTCGGCTTAGAGGATCTGGTGGTGGTGAGCCCGGATTCCGGCGGCGTCGGCCGGGCGGATGAGTTCCGCAAGCGGGCCGGAGGATCACTGGCGATCATTTCCAAGCAGCATCCAAAACCGGAACAGACCGAGGTTATCGAAATGGTCGGCGATGTTGAGGGCAAGAATGCAGTGATCGTCGATGACATGATCGCCGGCGGCGGGACGCTGGTGAAAGCGGCTGATCTCCTGCTCGCGCGAGGAGCCAAGAGTGTTCGCGCGGCCGCGGTCCACGGGATCTTCGCGGGTGACGCGCTCGATCTGATCGCCAACTCGAATATTGATAAGGTATATGTCACAGACACGATTCCGCTGCGGGAAGACGCGCCCGAGAAGATCGAGACGCTGAGCGTGGCCCCGCTTATGGCGGAAGCGATTATGCGGATCCATAAGGATCTGAGCATCAGCGCCCTGTTTACGTAATCTGCAGAATGAAGGAGAACAGATAACCGTGCGCCAACGGATCGAACCTGAGCCTGACCCCGAACCTGATCCGGGAGTGCATCAACTGTGAGTGCTGAGAGCTGGATAGAAGCCGGCGTCCTGGTGCTCGCGTTTCTGTTGCTGTCGATGGCCGGTCTGGTGGATGCGAGCCTCATCAAGCGCCAGCGGCTGACTATCCGCGAATTACTCGAAAATGGATCGAATAACGGGAACGCCGAACACGGCGACGACCAGAGCGGAGAATTGCGGTCCGCAGTCGACGTTGCGCTCCTCGTCGCAGTATTGATTATCGGGTTAGTCATTTCTCATCTGACATTCCGGGTGCTTTCGATCGGCTGGCTGCTGGTGATCGCGCCGGCGGCGATGCTGGTCATCCTGGCCGTCGCCCGGATCATTCCGACCGCGATCGTCGAACGGTACACGTTAGCTGAATCACCGGGAATTCAACGGCTTGCCCTGATAATTTCCGCGCTGATGGGGCCGTTTATTTTCCTGAGTCAGTCGGCTGCATCCGTGCTTGAGCGTGAGCCAGAACCGTCGCCGGAATCAAGATGGAGCGAAGACCAGCATCAGCAACGGAGCGACGAAGCGGACGCTGACGCCCTTGAGCGGGGCGATATTCAGCATGACGAGCATGAGATGATCTCCGGCATACTCAGTATGGAAGAGGCGTTCGCTCGGGAGATCATGGTTCCGCGTCCGGATGTGGTGGCGGTCGCGTTGCATACGCCGGTCGCCGACGTGGTCCGGGTCGCTCAGGAGGCCGGTCACTCGCGAATCCCGGTGTTCGAGGAGTCGATCGATCAGGTCCGCGGGATCGTCTACGCCAAGGACCTCTTGCGATTCGTCAACGTCGACGTCAGCACCATCGATCTGACCGACCTGATGCGGCCGGCGATGTTCGTTCCGGAATCGAAACGGGTGGATGATCTCCTTCGTGATCTGCAGCTCTCGCGGGTGCATATGGCGATCGTTGTGGACGAGTATGGCGGGACCGCTGGACTTGTCACGATCGAGGACATCATCGAGGAGATTGTCGGAGAGATTCAGGATGAATACGATCGGGAGTCGCCGCTCTACGAGTATGGCCCCGAGGGCGTGATAACGGTTGATGGGCGTATGAGTGTTGATGAGCTGTCCGAGTTGATCGGTCTTCCGATGCCCGAAACGGAGAGCGAAACGGTGGGTGGATTTGTCGCTCGTGAGCTGGGACATATCCCGGAACAGGGGGAGGCTGTTCACGCCGGGGCGGTGATGATTCGGGTGGAATCGGTCGAACGTCGCCGGGTGAAGACCGTGCAGGTTTCGCTCCGTGGTGATCCGTTGTTGCTGGATGCAACTGACCCCGCGCGCGTGTCCTGAGTCCTGATATGCACTGGATTGTTGAGCATCACGATGTCCTCGGATCGACGATGGATGCCGCGGATGAGCGGGCCCGACGCGGCGCCCCGGCCGGTGTCGTCGTCGTTGCCGGGGCGCAGACCGTTGGCCGCGGGCAGCGTGGCCGTCAATGGCTGGCGCCTGCTGGAACATCACTGCTGATGACGATGATCGCCAGGCCTGAATGCGATCCCGGCCGGCTTGCCGATGTTCCCGAACTGGTTGGGCGCCATCTCAGCGCCGCCGTCTTCCGGATCGCGGGCCTTCGATGTGACGTCAAACTCCCGAACGACCTGATGGTGAACGACCGAAAACTCGCGGGCATTCTGTGCCAGTCGGCGATCGAAGGGCCGCAGGTTCGGCACCTCCTGATCGGTATCGGGATTAACGTCAATATCCCGCCAGACGACCTCCCGCTGCCCACAGCTACGAGTCTGGAGATTGAAACCGGTCAGCGCTGGGATCTGAATCTGTTGCTGAATGAAGTGCTGAACGAGATTGAGCAGTGCTGGTGCTTTGCGGCTTGCACGAATGCGTAAAAGAGCGCCATCTCAACTTGCGCAGGCGGGTTTCGACAGGTCGAAACGGTATGATTGACCATGATAATGCGGCTACCCTATACTGCCGCCGGTATGGGATAGCCGGGAAGACCTCTCCGGCGGAGTGAACCGGTACGATCAGAACTGGGGGAGGACCCGGATGGACTTTCGACTGAACGAAGAGCAGCGCCAGGTTCGCGACATGGTGCGCGAGTTTGCTGAGCGCGAAGTGGCCCCGCATATCCAGGAATGGGATCAGAAGGGCGAGTATCATCCCGAAGTCATCTACAAGATGGGAGAGCTCGGGATACTCGGCATTCCGGTTCCTGAGCGCTACGGCGGCGGCGGATTCGACTATGTCAGTTTTGCGCTGGCGTGCGAGGAACTGGAAGCCGTCGATACCTTCCTGCGGGTTGTGATGAGCGTGCATGTTGGACTCAATAGCCTCACGCTGCACCAGTGGGGCACCGAGGAACAGAAAGAGAGATGGCTCAAGCCCCAGGCGGAAGGTTCCAAGCTGGCGACATTCGGTCTGACCGAACCAGGCGCCGGATCCGATGCCGGGAACATTCAGACTCGCGCCGTCAAGGATGGCGATCATTATGTGCTGAATGGCGAAAAGGCCTGGATCTCACTGGCGAACACTGCGGATCACATGCTGGTGTTCGCGCAGCTCGATCCCGAGAAGAAGCACCGCGGGCTGGCGGCGTTTGTCGTTGAGCGCGGTATGGAGGGCCTGACGACCGGATCGTTCCACGGCAAGCTCGGCGTTCGGGCCGGCGATACCGGCTGGATCGCCTTCAACAATGTCCGCGTCCCGGCCGAGAACATGATCGGCGAAGAGGGTGAGGGCTTCAAGATCGCGATGAGCGCGATTGACCAGGGACGGTTCACTGTGGCCGCCGGCGCTGTCGGCTTGGTTCGCGCCAGTCTGGATGCGAGCAAGCAGTATTGCCATGAGCGTGAAGCATTTGGCAGTGAGATCGGACAGTTTCAGCTGGTCAAGCAGATGATTTCCAAGATGGTCGCCGGGTATGAGAGCTCCCGTTTGCTGGTGATGCAGGCTGCCGAGTTGAAGAACCGGGGCGAGCGCAACACGCGCGAGACATCGCTCGCCAA
>SKTL01000048.1 GCA_007122555.1 Thermomicrobiaceae bacterium
GCATCTCGAACAGGATGACGCCAGCAGCGTAGAGATCGGCTGCGGGACCCACCTCACCGGCGCGCGCCTGTTCGGGCGCCATGTAGGCGGCAGTGCCCAACGCCATGCCCGTATCGGTCAGCCCGGCGTCGAACGCGCCACGGGCAATACCGAAATCGGAGATCTTGGCTGTTCCGCTTGGATCAACCAGAACGTTCTGCGGCTTGACATCCCGATGTACGATGCCCGCTTCATGAATGACCTGCAGACCCTGAAGCACATCCCGCATGACTCGGGCGGCGTCGTCTGGGGTCAGTTGTCCCCGTCCGCGGAGATACTCTTTGAGATTCGGGCCGTCCACCCACTCCATCACCATGAACAGGGTGGAGTTGTCCTGGCCGTAGTCGAAAACGTCGACGATGTTGACGTGCCGTACGGACGCGGCTGCACGGGCTTCGCGCTCAAATCGGAGCGCGTAACGTTCATCGTTGGCGTACTGTGCGCGGAGGATCTTGATCGCCACCTGGCGGCTGAGCGTGGTGTCTTCGGCAAGATAGGTTTCGGCGAAACTGCCCTGTCCCAGATGACGTTCCAGCCGATATCGACCGGCAACCAGATCGGGTGTTTCAGACACAGACCCTCCTTGCGGACGGTCGATCGCCTGATGCTATCTGCGGCGCATAATCAACGAAAGGCGCCGGATCAACGCGAATCACGTTCAATTCCTTCAATCAACAAACAATCAGAATGCGCGGAGCAATCGCCCCACGCATGAGCAGGCAGTTCTGAGCGCGTCAGGCGTTGCTAGTCGACTGGCATCGCGACAACAATCACCCGGTGATCGTTGATTCCGTATGGCCAGCAGGTAATCAGCGTCAGGCGTTCTTCCGGCATGTCCGCCATGAACCGGCCAGTTTCGAGCCGTTCCTCGAGGCTGGCGCCGACCTCGCGCCGCATGTGGATCTCTTCGATGATATAGCGATGCTCGCCCTCTTCGGTGGTCAGCACGATTTCCTGACCGTGCTCGGCGTACTCCAGTGTCCGAAAGACTTCGCCTTCCCAGTCATTATGACCGGTAACGACGATGTTGCCACCTTCGCCGGGCCGGGCCGAGGTTTCGTGATGTCCCGCCGCGTACGAGGCGACATCCCACTCGCGCACGCGCTGACCTTCGATTTCCCTGATGTTGTAGCCGACCTGATGAATCTCCGCGTCGATTTCCACGCCCGGGATACTGATATGCGTCGGTTTCGGAGCCCGGGAGGGTTCTTCATCTTCCGCGTCGCCGACGCCGATGCCCTCAATTGTCGAGGCAATGTCGGCGCCGCGACTGATTTCCTCAATTGGCTGCGGCGCGGGGTTCGTCCGGTCGTCGCTGCCCGAGGCATCATCGATTTCCGTCAAGGCAGGCGGTTCAGTCCGGTCAGCAGAGCCGGAGGAGTTCTCGTCATCATCGTCTTCGTTCGTAACGGCGATGCTGGCGATTCGATCCCGCATCTCTGCTTCCTGCATCGCCCGGGATGCGGGGATAGCGACCGCAAGCCCGAACATCAACACGGAGAACAGAATCATGATCCCGCTGATGGGGACCATCTTCTTCCGTCGAGCCGGCCGGCTATGATAGGTGGTGGAGCTGGTGAGATTGCCGGTTGATGTAGCCAAGATGACGCCCCCAGAATGTTTCAGCTTCCGCTTCCGCTGTGAGCAATTCTACCTGTTTATTCGATTATGCGCACCCGATTAGCGGCGTAATTCTCCTGATTCTGACTGGAGATGTACCTGATTTGCTTCTCAGAAGATGCGACAGGTCGTGACACATAGACATAACGCGTGCGCTCCTCATGAGGGACGGCGAAGCCTGACCGTGTTACGATGCCTGTCATCACGTTGGTCCGGCGCCGGCAGTTTGTTAATCTTCGCGATACGAATGCAGCGTTGACAGGGGAGCGGGAGAGTTAGGCGTGCCAACCATCGTAGCGTTTTTCAATCAGAAGGGCGGGACCGCCAAGACGACCAGCACGCTCAATGTCGGCGCCGCTCTGGTTGAGCGGGGACGCCGCGTACTGGCGCTCGATCTCGATCCTCAGGCAAGTCTGACAATGGCGCTCGGAGTTGACGTCATCAATCTGGAATGGTCAATCTATGACTTGTTGTCAGATCCGGATCATCCGTTGTCGGACGTGATCCAGGAATCGACTGTTCCCGGCATGGACCTCATTCCGAGCCATCCGGACCTCGCCGCGGCGGAACTGGAGTTGCTCAACGAACTGGAGCGGGAACGGCGTCTGCAGCACGTGCTGGACGACGAGGCGCTGTCCGCCTACGATCTGATCGTGATTGACAGTCCGCCCTCGCTGAACATCCTCAGTATCAACGTGCTGGTGGCGTCAGATACGCTGGTGATCCCGATTGAGCCGCATCCATTGTCGCTCATGGTGCTGCGACGACTGTTCGAGACCGTCAACCGGATTCACCGCCTCAACCCGCGTCTGTCGGTGGCCGGATTCCTTCCGACGAAGGTTCACCATTCCTCACGGCTGGCCTCGGACATGATCGAGATGCTCCGGGAACAGTTTCCGGATGTTCGTCTGTTGCCGCCAATCCCGCTTTCGGTTAAGAGCGCGGAATCGATCGTCGATCACACCTCGATCCTGCAGTACATGCCGCATTCGCCGCTGTCCAATGCCTATCGAAAGGCGGCCGAAGCGCTGGAGGAACAGGTCGCCAGGGAGGTGGCGCATGAGTAGTGGACGGAGTAAGGGCCGGCGCAAGTTCACCGTCGA
>SKTL01000307.1 GCA_007122555.1 Thermomicrobiaceae bacterium
AGATGGTCGACCAGATGGGGATTGGGGCAACCGTACCGCCAGGAGACACATTCGCGCTTCAGGACGCCATTCGCCAGGTGCTCAACCCTGCGAAGAACTCCGCGATGCGAGCAGCGTTTGCGGATCACGCAGGCGAGCATACCTGGGAGCGCGCGACGGAGCCGTTGTTGTCGTATTGCCGCCAGCCGGACCGTGTTTCATCAACGCGGCCAGTTACTCCGCAAGACGAGTACATTCATCGTCTCGAACGCCATTACACCGAAACCGCCGAATACGCCCGGCATCTCGAGCGGGTGTTAGCGACGCAGCAGGCGGGAATCGAGGCGAGCCTGTCGCATCGGGTGTCGCGAACGATCAGGCGGCTTCTGCCCGGAGTCGAGTAGCCGATGTTACGACCGCGACGCCTGCTGATCCCGATTCTGGTGCTGGCGTTTGCGCACGGGCTGTTCTTCGTTGTGGCCATACCCCCGTGGGATCTCTATGACGAAGGTACACACCTCGCGTATGCGCTGGTCTTGCGTGACGAGCGCCGGATTCCGCATCTGGAGGAAATGACGCGCGTTGATATCGTCGATTCGGAGATCGCTACTGACCGGTGGAGCAAATTTCGGATCGGCGAGCCGGACACGTCCAGCCTGGAGGCGATGGGGCTCGGCGGGCGACTGTATCAGGGATATCAGCCGCCGCTCTACTACGTCATGATCATTCCAGCCACGTACCTGGGCGGCGATGTACTGGGGGCGATGTACGCTGCGCGGATGCTCGGTCCATTCCTGTTGGTTATTCTCACGGGAATCACCTGGATCCTCGCCCGACTCTGGTTCCCGTCGTCGGGAGATCTGGCGCCGGTGATCGCAGCGGGAATTGTCGCGCTCACGCCAGCGGCAGCAGAGGCGGCGGGGCGCGTGAACAACGATCTGCTGGCGGCGACATTGATCGCGGGCGGTATCGCGGCGGCCACCCTGCTCGTTCAGCGACCAACGCTGCGACGAGCGGCGGGGTTTTCCGCGCTGGCGGCTGGGGCGATCCTGGTGAAGTCGCACGGTATGCTCCTGTTGGTTATCGCCGCGGCTGTGGCGGCCTTGCTGTGGAGGCGGGGACAGCTGACCGCGCCGGTTGCGGCGATGACGCTCCTTCCGGGAACAGTGGTGACCGGATTCTGGACAGCGTGGACCTGGCGCCGTTATGGGGTTCTCTCCGGACCCGAAGCTTTCCTGGATTTCGCCCAGCCGTTCGAAACGATGTCGCCAGGGGGGTTCGGGCGGGCGCTCACGTTCCATACCTGGTCCAGCTATTGGTCTTCGTATGACGGCGGGATGATCGAGACCGCGACCGGACTCGGACTGCTGGCGATCGTGTTGACCGGTATGATAGCGCTGGTCTGGCGCGGCGGCGTTTCGCTCGAGGTCGCCGCGATTGCCGCGGTAGCAGGCGTGTCGGTACTGGCGCTGCTCTGGTACGGGAATGCGTCCGGGCTTGTCTATCCGCAAGGGCGGATCATCCTGCCGATCATGCCAGCGGTTGCGGTGCTGACAACCGGCGGCTGGAGCGTAATCGCTGATCGAAGGCTGGCGCTGATTCCGGCGATGTTCGCGCTTGTTGCAAGCGTTGCGTTTCTCGCGGGCTGGTTCATTCCGTTCTTCATTCTAGAGTGATGTTCAGGCTTGTGGCCGGCGAGTTCATCGAGTAGCATCCTCCGGGCGCGACTGCGGTTTTCGCGCGTTTGCGTGTGAGAAGGGATTTGTTTGTGCGATTGACAAGTATTCCGAAAGTGGACATTGCTCATCTGCCGACACCTCTGGAACCGGCGCCGAACCTCAGCGAGGCGCTTGGCGGTCCGGAGATCTGGATCAAACGGGATGACCTTACGGGTCTGGCGCTTGGCGGAAACAAGGCGCGCAAGCTGGAGTATCTGGTGGCCGATGCGCTGCAGCAAGGCTCCACGGTCCTGATGACCGCGGGGGCTCCGCAGTCGAATCATTGCCGGCAGACCGCGGCGGCGGCGCGCAAGGTCGGGATGAAGTCCGTGCTGATTTTCGCGCCGTATTCCAAACATTACGGGTCCACCGATCCGGCTCAGGCAGCTCAGGGCAACCTGTTGCTGGACAAGATCATGGGCGCCCGGATCGAATGGTATCAGGGCGAATGGCAGGACCGGCTGACGTTCATGGACCAGATCGCGGCGGATTTGCGCGATCAGGGCGAACGCCCGTATGTCATTCCAGGAGGTGGATCGAATCCGATTGGCGCGACAGCCTACGTCAATGCCGTGTATGAAACGATGGCTCAGTTGCGGGATCTTTCACTAAACGCGACGCACTGGTACACGACCAGCAGCACATCCGGCGGGACGCACGCCGGGTTGGCGCTCGGCGCTAAGCTGGCGCACGCGCCCTTCGCGGTGGTGGGAAGCGCCTGCGACCAGAATGCGGAGACGACGAAAGCGGTCGTTGCGCCGCTTGCGAACGCCACGGCAGAGCATATCGGAACGGATGTGCGGGTCAGCGACGAAGAGGTCATTGTTGATGACAACTACTATCTACCGAGTTACGGCATTCCGAACGAGGGATGCCTGGAGGCGATCGAAATCGCGGCACGGACGGAAGGACTGCTGCTCGATCCAGTCTATACCGGAAAGACGATGTCGGCGCTGATAGATCATGTCCGTAGTGGAAAGCTTACGAAGAACGACACCGTGATATTTCATCACACCGGGGGAACGCCCGCTCTGTTCGCCCAGGCAGACGGAATTGCCGGATC
>SKTL01000526.1 GCA_007122555.1 Thermomicrobiaceae bacterium
CTGATGACCACCATCACGATGATGATCACGATGACCACCATCACGACGATGATCATCATGATCACGATCACGATTACCCGTATGGCAATCCGCACTTCTGGCTGAGTCCGGTGTTCGGCATCCACTACGTGGAGAACATCTACGCAGGGCTTGCCGAGGTCGATCCGGCGAACGGCGATGCTTACCGCGCCAACGCGGACGACTACATCGCCGAGATCGAAGAGTTCGACGAGTGGGCGCAGGAAGAGATGGCTCAGATCCCGGACGATAACCGGTTCATGGTCACCTTCCATGATGCGTTCCCGTACTTCGCCGAGCACTACAATCTGGACGTTGTCGGGGTTGTGGTTGTCAGTCCGGGACGTGAACCTGGCGCCCAGGAGCTCGCCCAGCTGGCGGATCGGATTCAGGAAGTCGGCGTTCCGGCCGTGTTCATCGAGCCGCAGTTCAACCCGGCGCTGGCCGAGGCGATCGCGGACGAAGCCGGGGTTCAGACGCTGATGATTTACAGCGGCACCCCGCCGGAAGGCGCGGGATACCTGGAAATGATGGAATTGAACGTTGAGAGCGTTGTTGAAGGATTGAGTTAGGCAAGCTGCCCTGAACTGAGACGTTCGCTCCCAAAAAGTTCTCTCCCCTCTCCCAGTATTGGGAGAGGGGCCGGGGGTGAGAGCTCATACCAGGATCAGTGATTGAGAGAGCAAGCCAATCGTGGCAGCAGAAGTACGAACGGTAAAGGAAACGGCGTCGACGCAATCGACGCCCGAGCCAGACGGGCCGCCAGCAATACGGGTCGAAGACCTGAGCACTGGCTATCATCATGAGCCGGTGCTTCAGCACGTTAATCTGAGCGTCTCGCGCGGTTCGCTCGTTGGGCTAATCGGGCCGAACGGTAGTGGGAAATCAACCCTGTTCAAAACGATGACCGGCTTGCACGAGCCCTGGCAGGGTCGCGTACTAATCAACGGTGCACCCGGCAAACCGGGGCCGGATGTCGCCTACGTCCCGCAAACCGAGACGGTCGACTGGTCGTTCCCAGTGACGGCCGGACAGGTGGTGATGATGGGACGTTATCCACGCCTCGGCTTCATCAAGTGGCCGCGCCAGCAAGATCACGAGATCGTCGATCGTTCGCTGGAAATGGTCGGGATGGCTGGTTTCAAGGACCGGCAAATCGGGCAGTTGTCCGGGGGGCAGCGCCAGCGGGTCTTCCTGGCCCGCGCGCTGGCGCAGGAGCCGAGCATTCTGCTGCTGGATGAACCGGTCAGCGGGGTGGATGCCGCGACACAGCATCAGATCTTCGAACTGCTGGATAAGCTATGCCAGGACGGGGTGACCACGATTGTCGCGTCACATGATCTGAGTTGTGTCGCCCAGCGGTTTGACCATGTGTTACTCCTGAACCGGACCGTGCACGGCTACGGCCCGCCGGAAGATGTGCTGACGCAGGATCTGCTTAACCGGACCTTCCAGTCACACCTGCTTCTGCTGCGGCTGGGAACCCGCACATTTGTCGTCGAAGATCCGGATCACTTCCACCATGATTGAGTGGATCGCTGAACCGCTCGGGTACAGTTTTCTGGTGCGTGGCTTTGTTGCCGCGATCATGATCGGCATCATCTGCGCCGTTGTGGGCACATTTGTCGTTCTGAAGGGGCTTGCGTTCATCGGCGACGCGCTGGCTCATATCGCGTTTACCGGCATCGTTGTCGCGTTCCTGGCCGGTTTCTCCTTCTATATCGGCGCGCTGGCGGCTGCGGTGATCGCGGCGCTCGGGATCGGGGCGGTCTCCCAGCGTACTGGCGTCAGCACTGACACCTCGATCGGGATCTTCTTCAGCGGGATCTTTGCGCTCGGCGTGGTGCTGATGAGTATCGGCATTCAGACCTACACGATTGATCTCTTCAGCTACCTGTTTGGCGACATTCTGAGCGTCCGGCGGGATGACCTGATCAGCATCCTGATTCTGGGCGGAATCGTCCTCGCCGTCATCCTGGTGTTCTACAAGGAACTGCTGTTCGTGAGCTTTGATCCGGTCGTCGCCGAATCAGCCGGGTTGCCAGCGCGGCGACTGCAGATGCTGTTGCTTATCCTCTTGTCGGTCACGGTGGTCGTCTCAGTGCAGGCGGTCGGGATCGTCCTGGTTGTGGCGATGATCGTCACTCCGAGCGCCACAGCGTACATGCTGACGGATCGCTTCGGCGTCATGATGATCCTGGGAGCGGTCTTCGGCGCACTGTCGGCAATCGGCGGCTTCTATTTTTCTTACTATGCCGATGTGCCCTCCGGCGGGGCGATCGTGCTTGTCGCAACGACGTTGTTCGCGATCGTCGCCATTATCGGCCCCAAGCGTCGATCCTTACACAAGCTCGTTGGCGGTAACACCGAGTCTGCGGGGAATCCGGCCTGATTGCATCGAGATGAGGACAGAGCAATGCACCAGATGCAGCAGCGGCAGTCGACGACAGGGGAAACCGACGTCGCCAGCACGATCCCGGTAGTGTTTTCCGGCTGCTGGGATGAAGCGAGCCAGCATATTATGTCAGTGTTTCGGACAGGGTACGACATCCGAATGGAGCATCATTCGGTCGGCCGGCTCACCGACGCACGGCCAATCATCGTCGGCATGACGCTTGACGAGCATACGCCCTTCGATGTCCTGCAGTGATTCTCTCACCATGGATCACTCGCCTGGTTTGCCTGGAATCGAGATGATTCACCACATCTGGCGCTGGCGGCATATCAGGCTGGCGCTCAATC
>SKTL01000210.1 GCA_007122555.1 Thermomicrobiaceae bacterium
AGCAGATTCAGGTGTCGCACGCCTATGTCCACGTCGTTGAAGTCGGCGTTCCGGTAACGGTCGGCGGTCTGACCATGAACCCGGGAGATCTCGTGCACGGCGACAAGCACGGCGTCTGTCAGATTCCGCACGAGATCGCCGACAAACTCTACGACGGCGTCAAACAGGTTGAAGAGCGAGAAGCGA
Source organism: Thermomicrobiaceae bacterium (assembly GCA_007122555.1). Lineage (GTDB taxonomy): Bacteria > Chloroflexota > Chloroflexia > Thermomicrobiales > Thermomicrobiaceae > SLMJ01. Next base: position 187 of record SKTL01000210.1, read on the forward strand.
AGATTATCGAGACCTGCCAGCGGCCGGATTTCTCAATCGAGAAACTGAGTCAACTCTACGGATAGACGCACTGGAGGTCATCGCCATGCGCATTGGAGAACTCGCGAGGAAGACTGATGTCCCGGTGCGCACGATCCGCTATTACGAAGATATCGGATTACTCGAGCCGGCATCGCGGACAACGTCCGGCTACCGACTGTTCACCGAGATTCACCAGCGGCGGCTGGTGTTCATTCGTATGGCTCAGGGACTCGGCCTCAAGCTGGAGCAGATCAAAGTGATTCTGGATTCAGCTGACGGAGACCAGCCCAGGTGCCCGCGCGTACGCGCGGCTGTTGAACAGAATATTCAGGAGGTCGATGAGCGCATCGCCCTGCTACAGGCGATGCGCCGCAACCTTGCTCGGACGCTGAATGAGTTGGACAAATCGGACTATTCTCCCGCGATTGACGCTGCGGGATTCTGCCCGGCAATAGAGTCCCCGCCAGCTCGGGCGCCAAAGCCCCTTGACTCTCCAGTCGACTGGAGACTGTAGCCTCTCATCAGCGTGCGGACGCATACAGATGAGGGGCAACATGAGACGGCGCGACACGGTGACTGGAGAAACGAGACGGACGACAATCGCCTACGCGTTTGTCGTGGTCGCATTGATCCTCGCAAGCCTGGCCGGCTACGCTGGTTACGTCCTCTACCCACGGTTTGATTTGCCGGCCGTCACCGTTACCGGGCTGTTCGTTCTTGCGGCTGGAGCCGGTATCGCCAGCTTCTTTTCGCCATGCTCGTTTCCATTACTCATCAGCCTGTTCGGGAGATCGCCCAGCCAGGAGCGACGTGGTGTTCGACCAAACTGGCGCCAGACCCTGCCGTTTGCAGTGGGACTCTCTGCCGGAGCCACAGCATTTCTGTTACTTGTCGGCGGGATAATCGCAGTTGCCGGAGCGCAGGTGTTTGAAGATGTTGTCTTTGCCAGCACCGAGGGAATCATCCTGCGCAGCGTGGTTGGCGGCTTGCTGATCCTGTTCGGCCTGATGCAGTTCGGTGTGATCCGAATCCAGATCCCGCCGGTCCAGGAGCTGGCTGACCCGCTCGTGGGTTCAGTCAGAAAACGCGGGGCTAGCGCGGGGATTGGGCGTATCTCACTGTTCGGTTTTGGATATCTGGTCGCGGGCTTCGGTTGAACAGGCCCGATCCTGGCCGGTCTGGCCGCCTACGCCCTGGTGATCGGGGGAACTGCCGCCGCAATCGGTGCGTTCCTGACCGCGAGTTTCGTCATACTGTCACTGATGTTCACACTCGCAGTGCTGGTGACGACCGCCCGGGAGCGCACCATCCGTTCACTCCGGATCGCAACTTCCGGCGCAAAACGCCTCGGAGGCGGCGTGCTGATCGGGGTCGGTCTCTGGTTCATCGCGCTTGCCGTCTGGGCCGATTTCTTTGCAACGCTGTTCCCGGTTTGATCAGCATTGCAGTGCTGCTGTCATTTTGCGGCACGCTGGACTGGCAAACGGTAAGATTACCGCACAGATACCTGACTGGTATCGAGACTTCCTTGATAGACGATGGAGATGGTATCGATGGGTAAGTCATTTGCTACCGTGCTTCTCGCAATCGCCGCGTTCATCATGGTCGGCGCAGGCGCGTTCCTGATCACGACGACCGCACTGAGCGATAGTGACGACGGTTCCCTTGCGTCCGCCTCAGGCGAGCAACATGTCCACCTGATCAATCTTGGAATGGGCTGACGCTCCTGCGCGGGCGCGGTCGCGGCCGAACTCGAAAGTATTGACGGCGTGATTGAGCATGACGTCAAGTTTGACGGTGACTACGTCGAACTACGTTTCGACGCCGATCAGGTAAGCATCGACGAAATCATGGATGAACTCGGGACGATCGGCTATCGGCCGCAATCCTACCGGGCCGTAAACGACGAGAATTAGCAGAATGAGCGACGACACCTCGACAATCAACCAGGAACAGGCATCCCAACTGCAGGTTCGTCGCGGCGCACCGCAGACGTTCTATGATCTGACGCTGGACGAACTTACGGAGCGCCTTGCCGAACTCCGGCAACCGGCCTATCGCGCCCGGCAGATGTACCACTGGGCCTACCAGCAGCTCGTTTCCGACTATGCCGAGATGAACGTTCTGCCGAAGTCACTGCGGGCCGATCTCGCTGAATCGCTCCCGCTGACGCATCTGGAACCGGTTCAGGAAATCCAGACCGACGATGGCGAGACAATCAAGCTCCTGTTTCGGACGCACGACGGCAACCACATCGAGACGGTGCTGATGTTCTATCCCGATCGGGTCACGGTCTGCGTTTCCTGCCAGATCGGTTGCGCCGTCGGCTGCAGCTTTTGCGCGACCGGCATGATGGGATTGACCCGTAACCTGACCGCCGGGGAAATGGTCGGGCAGGTTGTCGCCGCCGCTCGCAGAACGCGCGGGCTCGATCGCCAGCTGTCGAATATCGTCATGATGGGCATGGGCGAACCGTTCCAGAACTACGAAGCGACCATGAAGATGGCCCGGATTCTGAACGATCCGGAAGGCATGAAGTTCGGTGCGCGCCGGATTACCGTCTCAACCTCGGGGCTCGTCCCGTTCATAGACAAACTCGCGGATGACCCGTTGCAGGTCAAGCTGGCGATTTCGCTCCACGCGCCGAACGACCGACTGCGCGATACGCTGGTGCCGCTGAATCGTCGATGGAAGGTTCGGGAGCTCGTCGACGCCTGCCGTCGTTATGTCGACACCACCGGGCGAAGAGTCTCGTTTGAATACTGCCTCATCAAGGACGTCAACGATTCCGATGAAACGGCTCGAGAGCTCGCGCGACTGCTTCGAGGGCTCCTCTGTCACGTCAACATCATTCCGCTCAACCCAACGCCGGCGGAGCCGTCATACGAGCGGCCCTCAGAGGCGCGGATCCACCGCTTCGCGCAGATTGTTGATACTGCAGGCATCCCGACGTCCGTCCGCTATTCCAGAGGCGTAGACATTGCCGCGGCGTGCGGTCAGCTCCGGATCGAGCATGAGAACGCCGCCGGCGTCGGCGGAGCATGAGATTCCGCCAGCTGAGCAAGTCGGAAATAGCGAACGGCGTGGGATCTGGGCTCGTTGACAAACCGGTCCCACGTTCCGCCAAACTGCCTCGCGAGAATCTCACGAAAGGGTCCCGACTCTATGCCTATCGCATACTTCGACCCGTTCTCCGGCGCCAGCGGAGACATGACCCTCGGAGCGCTGGTTGATGCGGGCCTGAGCATAGACGCCCTCCGTGATGAGCTCGCGAAGCTCCCGCTGTCCGGATATGAGATCCATTCGGAGCCATGTGAGCAACACGGGATCCACGGAACCCGCGTGCACGTTGTCCAGACGGCGGAAGACCATCACCACCGGCGCTGGAGCGATATCCGGGAAATGATCGAGTCCAGCAGTCTCCGGGACGGAACCAGGCAACGCGCCCTTCACATCTTCCAGGGGCTTGCCGAGGCGGAGGCGAGGGTGCACAACATGCAGGTCGATGACGTCCACTTTCACGAGGTTGGCGCCGTCGATTCGATCATCGATATTGTCGGCGCTGCGGCGGGTTTGGAGCTCCTGGGGATTGATCAGATCTATTCAGGCGCGTTGCGGGATGGAACCGGTTTCGTGCGGGCCGCCCACGGGGTATTGCCTGTGCCTGTTCCGGCAACGGCTGAACTGATCGCGATGGCCAGGGCGCCGCTCAAGCAGCGCGACGTTGAGTCCGAATTGCTCACCCCAACCGGAGCGGCGATTCTGACCCGACTGGCGTCGTTCGAGAGCCCGGAGATTAAGCCAACGGCAATCGGCTACGGATTCGGCAGCAAGGAGTTCGACTGGCCGAACGCATTGCGCGTCTGGATCGGGGAGCCAGTGTCGCCGGAAACGCGGGAGAACACAGAATTCTCTCCTGCCGTTGACGACGAAATCGAGATCCTGCTGGAAACCAACATCGACGATATGAACCCGGAGTTCTATGAACCGCTGGTCGATCTGCTTTTCCAGCACGGCGCGCTGGATGTCTACCTGACGCCGATCACCATGAAGCGCGGAAGACCGGCCACGAAAGTAAGCGTCATTGGCGACCTGGCCCACCGGAACACGCTCGAAACCGTCCTGATGGAACACTCAACCACGCTCGGGGTGCGCATCACGCCGATCGAACGCACCAAGGCGGGCCGCCGGGTAGAGACCGTCACAACGCGTTGGGGAGAAATCCGCGTCAAGCTCAAGATATGGTCCGGCCGAGTCACCGATGCGGCTCCCGAGTATGTCGACTGTCTGGCGATCGTTCAGCAGCACGAAGTGCCCATACACCTGGTCTATGGCGAAGCGGCCCGAATCGCCGAGGCGTTCATCGGGCGCCAGGTAGACGCCGACAATGAACTCACTGGCTGGCGACCCTGAAGCCGCTTCCCCGTCATTCCGAACGAACATGAAAAATCTCACTCGTCCTCAAGCACGACCCGATGGTTCCCGGCAACATCCGGCCCCGGCTCAACGACCGCTCCGTGCCCGTCATGACCGGGCACGTCCGCCGCGGCGTGATCCGGATTCGCCAGCACCAGCGCGAATCCGCCGACGATAATCGCGATAATCGCGATCGCCGCGAGATAGGCGTATTCGCCAACTCGAGCGCTAAGCGGCGGATTGAGGATCTCTTCAGCTGTGTCCGGTTGTCGGAATCGGCGCAATCGCAAGGCGTTTGTCACCACAGAAACACTGCTCATAGCCATTGCCGCGGCCGCCAGCACCGGGTTGAGCAGCAATCCAAAGAACGGATAGAGAATGCCCATCGCCACCGGAATCAGCAGCGTGTTATAGCCGAATGCCCAGAACAGCCCTTGCTTGATCGCGCCAACCGTCTTCCGCGACAGGGCGACAGCCGTCACGATCGTCCGGAGATCACCGCCGATCAAGGTGATATCAGATGCGGCCATTGCGACGTCCGTTCCCGTGCCGATCGCAATCCCGAGGTTCGCCTGCGCCAGCGCCGGGGCGTCGTTAATGCCGTCGCCGACCATCGCCACGATGCGGCCCGCTTCCTGTAGTTCGGTGACTTTTTCCGCTTTCTGTTCGGGCAGAACCTCGGCAAGGACATGATCGATCCCGACCTGTCGGGCAATCGCCTCAGCGGTGGCCTGGTTGTCTCCGGTAATCATCCAGACTTCCAGGCCGAGCGCCTGCAGCTTGGCGACGGCCTCGGTCGATTCCGGCTTGAGCGAGTCCGCTACCGCAATGATCCCGGCTCCCTCGCCATCAACCGCAACGAACATCGGCGTGACGCCGTTGGCGGCCATTTCATTGGCTTGTGAGGTCATACCGTTCAGTTCAATGCTGAACTGATCCATAAGGGCCTGGTTACCGATCAACAGGTCCCGACCGTCGACCGTCGCCTGAATGCCCTTGCCGGTAACCGACTGGAACCCGTCGGACGATGGCAGATCGAGCCCAAGTTCGGTCGCCCGATTTACGATCGCTTCACCCAGCGGATGCTCGGAACCTACCTCTGCCGCGGCAGCCAGGGTCAATACCTCGGACTCCTGCATTCCGTTCGCCGGAATGATCTCCGTCACAGTCGGCTTGCCCCGCGTCAACGTGCCGGTCTTATCCAGCACGATGGTGTCGATCCGCCGGGTCATCTCCAGGGCCTCGCCGCCACGAACGAGAATGCCGTTTTCAGCAGCCTTCCCCGTGCCGACCATGATCGCAGTCGGCGTCGCCAGGCCTAGCGCGCAAGGGCAGGCGATGATCAGCGTGGCGATCATTACGGTCAAGGCGAAGATCAGTCCCGGCCCCAACGCCAGCCAGACAGCGAAGCCGAGCGTGGCGGCAACCAGAACAATGGGCACAAAGTAACTGGAGATCGTGTCAACCATCGCCTGCATCGGGGCCTTGGATCCCTGGGCCTCCTCGACCATGCGCATTATCTGGGAAAGCGTCGTATCGCGCCCGACTTTGGTCGCCCGGAAGACGAAACTGCCGGTCTTGTTGATCGTGGCGCCGATGACATCGTCGTTCGCCGTCTTCTCAACCGGGATGCTCTCGCCGGTCAGCATGCTCTCGTCCAGCGCCGATGAGCCTTCAATGATCGTCCCGTCAACGGGGACTTTCTCGCCGGGGCGAATCCGGACATGATCACCCACCTGCACAGCTTCGATCGGGATATCCTGCTCAATCCCGTCGCGAATAACCCGGGCCGTGCGCGCCTGCAATCCGGCTAGCGCCTTGATCGCCGCGCTCGTCTGTTTCTTCGCACGAGCTTCCATCCATCGGCCCATGAGCACCAGCGCGATGATCACTACTGCGGTCTCGAAATACAGATGGAACGGGAAACCCCATTGCGCCGCGAGACCCGGCCAGAGCGTGACGAACGCGCTGTAGCCGAAAGCAACACTGGTTCCGATTGCGACAAGCGTGTTCATGTTCGTGGTGAAGTGCTTCGCCGCCGCCCAGGCGCCCTTGTAGAACACCGACCCGGCCCAGAACTGCACAACCGCCGCCTGGATCAGCAGCAATGGCGCAAGATACTCCATGTCGATGCCGAGCGGCACATACATCTCGATCATCATCAGGGAGCCGATCGCCAGCCCGACGATCCACTTGCGCTTGAGATCGTTCATCTCCCGCTCACGGGCCTGTTCCCGCGGATCGGCCTGCGCCTCACCGGATTGAGCACCGGACGCCACAGGACGCCCCTGCGTCTGTGGGAGATTGACGCCGAAGCCCGCCTTTTCAACGGCGGCGGTCAACGCGCTTATGTCAACCATGTTCGGATCGTAGGAGACCGTCGCCTGCTCGGTGGCGAAGTTGACGCTGGCTTCACTGACCCCATCAACCCGACCGAGCGATCGCTCGACCCGTCGTACACAGGACGCGCAGGTCATCCCCTCGACATCGAGCGTGATCTCGCCTGGCGTGGACAAGTCCTGCAGTGGCGCGTGACCGTTTTGCGCCTGATCCGACTCCAGTTCCTCGACACCGTACCCGGCCTTCTCCACGGCCGCCCGAAGGTCGTCGGGCCGGACCACATGCGGGTCATAGCTGACCGTCGCTCGCTCGGTCGCCAGATTGACGTTGGCGGATCGAACGCCATCCAGCTTCTCCAGCCCGCGTTCAACCCGACGAACACACGACGCGCAGGTCATCCCGGAGACGAGGAGACTCGCCTCATGCGCCTGATGCTGGCTATCCTGTTGTGTATCGCGAGTTGGCGCCGTCGTCATTTTCTCTCACCTGATCAATTTGGCATCGTAGATGTAATTCTCCCCTCTCCCAGCATTGGGAGAGGAGTCGGGGGTGAGGGCGTTCTGTTACCCAACACTCTTTGTAAATCGCTCCAGCGCGTCCATCACTTCCTGCAGGGCGGCTTCCTGATCATCTGCGTTCGTAACACAACCGCGGATGTGATCTTCCAGAATCACCAGCCCGATCCCGCGGGCGGCCGCCATGATCGAGGAGATCTGCGTCAGGATGTCAACGCAGTACTTGTCCTCTTCGACCATTCGTTGCACGCCGCGCACCTGGCCTTCCATCCGGCGAAACCGCGCCAGAATCCGCGCCTTGTCTTGCGAATAAGAGTCGCTGGTATCCGGTGTGTCGATGCCTGTCGATTCGTCGGACATGCAGAGGAACCTTTCATCCATCTATCGTCGTTGATAAGCATACCCCCTATGGGTATTTGAAAGCAAATCTATCGATCTCCGCAGTGAGCTGTGATCCATTCTCGCACAGCAGCAGGATCGATTATTCGACTATAGCAATCCAGCTGCTGAATTCCGAACACGGGGCGATTCGTTCGCACGGGAATCGCGAGCCTTCGCATGAACGTCGTGTGGGCAGGATGATGAACCGCGATCGCACGCACCGACAAAAATCGGGCGGCTGATGGGGTATCATCAACCGCCCGGGTGCGGGGGTAAAGGAGTTACCGTGCGGGCTGGATATTCTGGTTCGACCAGAATGCATTTTCCGGATCGTATTTCGCCTTTAGTTCGGCCAACCGCGCATAGGCGTCAGTCCCATACGCGGCTCTCACGCGATCTTCCCCGTCTTCAATACCAAGGTAATTGACATACACACCGGCGGAGTGAGGGGCTATCGCCGCGCGGACTCCACGCGCCCACGAAATGTGAGGATCAGGGTCGCTCGCGTCAGACCAGCGGGAAATGATTGCAATGTTGTAATCGGCGCTTCGGTGCACGAACGCCGAGTCCTCCGCCGTCACCCGCCGGCTGGCGCCGCCGAATTGCTCAACAACAAGCGCCGACAGCGGAGATGTTACTTCACCGAACCTGGCGACGAGCGTCTCGATAACATCATCCGACAGGGTTTCGATGAAGTCGCCGGTCCAGTAAACATTCAAACCGGGTGGAAACCCTTCATCGAGTATTGTTTGCATGACCGGATAGGGGATCGGGTTGAGATCCACCGCGACCGGCGGCCCCCACTCGATGAGCGGCTGAAGAACGTTACGCCCTTCGTCAGGATCACCGTTGAAGCAGCATACGTAGGCGACAATGCGATTACCGTCCGGGTCTGTCATCAACGCGGTGTGGATCGTCAGTGCGTCCGGAGCGGTCTTGTTGAACTCTCGGACGGCGCGCAGCGCATCAGAGGCGCGGTCGATAGGATGAACGATCATACCGCCGAGTACCGTGTCGACTGGATGAAGCCGCATATCCAGCCTGGTAACGACGCCAAAGTTTCCGCCACCACCACGCAAGCCCCATAAGAGGTCTGCATTCTGTGATTCGTTCACCTCAATGACATCGCCATTCGCGGTAACGACTTCAGCGCCGATCAGGTTGTCACAGCTCATGCCGAATTCACGCATGAGCCACCCGAAGCCGCCGCCGAGCGTCAGCCCGGCGACTCCTGTGGTGGAGATCATCCCTCCAGTCGTTCCAAGGCCATGTTTGTGGGCGGCGGCGTCGAACTCAGACCAGGTTGAGCCACCCTGCGCCCGGGCAACTCTTTGGGCCGGGTCGACTTGAACATCTCGCATCCGTGACAAATCGACGACCAGGCCATCATCAACCAGCGCCTTGCCCGCCGCGCTATGTCCGCCGCCGCGCACCGAGAGCGCCAGTCCCTGCTCGCGGGCGAAGCGGACGGCTTTCACCACGTCATCGGTGCTTGAACACTGCGCGATCAGCGCCGGCTTGCGCTTGATCATACCGTTCCATAGCGCACAGCCCTCTGGATACCCGGCGTCATCCGGAGTCAGCACCGTTCCCGCCAGACCGGCCCTAAACTGCTGGATGTCCTGGGCTGAGCCTTTGTTCTGCATCAGACGTACCTCCCTCTTCGCCGGTCACGTTGACGAACATCGTGATCGGTCATCATGGATGGCGCTGCACAGGCGAATGATCAGGCGCGCGATTGTCCCGGCTGTTACCCGTGATTTGTACGCCAACGGCTCCCTTGCGAGAGACAGGTAGCACCCATAATCGGCCCGCAACGCAAACGCGACACGAAACAGCTACCTGGAAGTCCCAGTCACGAACACACATGAATTGCCCAGGCAGCGATTGTGTATAGATTAGCAAACTGCCAATCGTCTGTAAATACGTCGAAGGATCCGATCGAGGCGCCAGTCGCCCCGTGGCGACTGGCAAGTCCGGCTTCCGAACATCAAACGAGGTCGGTTTGGATCAGAGATCGAGGTTCATCGTTTGCACCGCCCCAGTGTGCAGGTCGACAACGCGAACGACGTGATTATTGGTATCCGCAACGTACAGTCGACCTCCGGCCACGCTCAGCCCTCCAGGCTCGCCGAACACGGCGTCTGAGCCGGCCCCGTCTTCCAGCCCGTGTTCGCCGCTGCCCAGCCATCCTTCGACCCGGCGTTCCGCCGGAAACAGGCGCTTGATCTTGTGGTTGTAGCTGTCAGCAACGTACACAATGCCTTCATGAACGGTCAGCCCGATCGGATGCTGCAGGCGCGCCTGGTCGCCGACGCCATCGATATCGCCGAAATCGAAGAGTCCGGAGCCGACCAGTGTCTGCACCTGATCTCCAGGCGGCAGTTCCACATAGCGAATGGCGCTCGTCTCGCTATCGGCGAAGTAGAGCCGGCCGCCGTCGATCGCCAGCCCGCTTGGCTGGGCCAGCCAGGACCGGGTGCGATCGCCATCCCGAATCGCTTCAACGCCATCCCCGGCATACGGTTCGATGTGACCCGCCCGGATGTCCAGCCGCCAGATCTGGTGGGTACCGGCCATTGCGATGTAGAGGAACTCCTCGTGCAACGCCAGATCCCAGGGGGAACGAAGACCAACCTCAAGCGCCGGGCC
>SKTL01000403.1 GCA_007122555.1 Thermomicrobiaceae bacterium
TACGGTACTCCTGGTCTTGAGCTGTATAGTTGAGATCCATTGGTTATTCAATCCAGTTAAGCGCCTGTGTGCCGTCTCAGAGGTGAACTGGGATCAATAGAATCGCTCCGACGTCGGTGGTTCGACCAGCTTATCCGGAAGAAGCCGATCAAGATCATCAAGGGTCCAACGACCTTCCGTTTCGAGTCGATGGGCAATCGGCATCATCTCAAGCGTGAAGAGTTTGTTTCCCTGGATGTGAAACACCTGCGCGTTTGCAGGGCAGTTCTCCTCCGCAAGCCATCCGACGAGCGGAGAGACGTTGGCGGGATCCCACTGATCGAAGACATCGGGATCTGATGGAGGTGCGAACTCATCCTCGGCGCCGGGCGCTGCAAGCGTTATTCGGGTTCGCGCGCCCGGTGAAACCACATTCGAACGGACACCGAGTCGCGTCGCCTCAATCGCGACGACTCGGGACAAAGCGACAACCGCTAATTTGGCTGCCGAGTAATTCATCTGCCCAAAGTTTCCGGAATAGCCGCTGATTGAACTGGTATGGATGACGGATGCCTTGACGTCATCGCCCGCCTTTGAGCGCCCTCGCCAGTAGGCGACGGCATGCTTTGTCGGCGCGGCGTGCCCCTTCAAATGGACGTTCAGTACCGCGTCCCACTCCGCCTCAGACATGTTCGCAATCGATCGATCTCGCAAGATCCCGGCGTTATTCACCAGAACATCCAGCTTGCCGAACGTCTCCACGGCCAACTGGACCATCTCCGCAGCCTGATCCCAATTTGCGACATCATGACCGCTGGATATCGCCTGACCGCCCATCTCGCGTATGGTTCGAACGACTTCCTCCGCAGGAGATTCATCTGATCCCTCGCCGTGAACATCGCCCCCCAGGTCGTTCACAACGACCGAGGCTCCCTCTCGAGCCAGGAAGAGCGAATGCTCCCGACCCAGCCCTCGACCGGCGCCTGTGACAATCGCAACGCGCCCACTCAACCTCTGCACGAACGACTCCTTTTCCTGTTCGGAAGACGTGGCCGCCCGGCGTCCGGGTCCCTCGCGTTTCGAACGCTCCATCGAACCGCCGGGGGCCATAGTTCCCTATCGTGTCATCTTGTTATTCGATTCGGGTTCTCTCGGCAATGTTCCGCCTCTCGATGTCCGAATCTATCGTGTTCGCATCTCACCGAATGCAATCGGGGACGCAACAGCGTCGATCACCGATCAGACTGGCGATCAGGCAACGCTGAAAACCGGGAGAGGCGGCTTGTCTTCGCGTTCATTCCAATCGATCGTGACCTGATCGCCGATCGCTGGTTCGCCTTCCGACACGTGACCGAGAAGACGGGGCCCTTCTTCAAGTTCCACCAGAACGACCGTGTATGGCGGATTGAAGTCAGGGGAGACCTGTACATGGACGGTGGTCTGGGAGTAAACCGTGCCCTTCCCGGACGCCTCTACCCACGACACGTCGTCCGATTGGCATTCCAGGCAGTACGGCCTGGGATAGAACTGGAAATGAGAGCAATTGCCGCATTGTTGCAGCAGAAGCTTGTGCTCCTTCGCTGCTTGCCAGAATGGCGCGGAAAGCGCATCACCGTAGCCGTTCTCAATCGTTTCTTCATTAGTCACGAGCCAACACCACCGTTCCTGAAGTTGAAAATACTCCACCAACTCCGTGCGCGACTGCAATCTCGGCGTCCTCGATCTGCCTGCCATCCGCTTCCCAGCGGAGCTGCCGAACAGCTTCGACGAGAAGCAGCAGGCCGAGCGCGCCTGGATGGTTGTAGGAAAGTCCGCCGCCCATCGTCATCGCCGGCAAACTTCCACCCGGAGCCAGGCGACCGCCTTCTACAAAAGCTCCACCCTCGCCCTTTGCACAGAAGCCAAGGTCCTCTAGCGCCATCAGGACTGTGATCGTGAACGAGTCATACGGAACGAGGACGTCCACGTCAGCCGGGGTAATTCCAGCCTGTCCGAACGCCTCGCGTCCCGAAACTTGACCCGCTGAGACGGTCAGGTCCGGCATTTGGGAAATGTGCCAGTGCGTATGGCTCTCCCCGGCGCCGAGTACGCGAATCGCCTTCTTCGCCGCGTTTCGCGCCCGTTCCTGTGTGGTCACGATAATGGCTCCACCGCCATCCGTAACCAGGCAGCAGTCGTCTCGATGAAGTGGGGTACTGATCATTCGAGAATTCAGCACGTCCTCGATTGTCAACGGATCCTGTTTCCATGCCTTGGGATTCTTCTGAGCCCACTTCCTGGCGGCCACGGCAATCTCCGCCAGTTGTTCCGAGGTTGTACCGTACTGGTGCATATGGCGAGCCGCGATCATCGCATAGTGGCCGATCGGAGACGGCAACCCATAGGCCCCCTGAAACTGGGCAGTCAGGGAATCGTCATCTCCGCGCGGCGCCATGCTTCTGCTTCGCCGGGTGCGCTGTCGCGACGCGTAGCAGATAAGCGCTACCTCACAACGACCATTGGAGACCGCGTTCATCGCATGATGGACGAACGCTTCGAATGCAGCGCCGCCAAGGTCGGAGGAGTCTGCGTATCTCGGCTGAATGCCCAGGTACTCCGCTACTTGAACAGAGCCTTCCTCGCCCATGTAATTGACGAAGATCCCGTCGACATCCTTGAGCGTCATGCCGGCCTCATCGAGAGCCTCTCTCGCGGCAAGCGCAACCATCGATAGTTCGGTCTGATCGTGGACTTCTCCAAGTGGCGTCTCGGCGACACCAGCGATGTATATCGGCGAATCGTTAACTTGCCCCACAGGCCTTCCTCTCATTCCCGTATGTAGCACTCTCGCCACGCCTCATCGTTCGTCTTGACGTTCCTTCACCCACTGCATAGATGGCCACGATCCGTTTGACCGTTCATCGACTAGTGATCTTCGACGAAGCTTCCCGGTTGCGTCTCTGGGAAGCTGTTGAACGAATTCGTATGACTTCGGAGCCTTGTACGCGCTGAGACGTTCTCGACAGAACTCGTTGAGTTCCCCAACCGACGGAGGATCGGAATACGACCTGGGCTGGACTACCGCGTGAACTCGCCGGCCCCATTCGTCATCAGGTACGCCGATTACTGCGACATCGGAAACTTCTCGATGCTCTGTCAGAACTGTCTCGATCTCTGCGGGATAGACATTTGCGCCTCCTGTGATGATCATATCGACCCGTCGGTCTGCGATATGCAAATACCCGTCATCATCGACCCAGCCCATGTCACCGACAGTCGCGAAACCGTCCTCGGTTGTACGTACGGGTGGGGAGCCGATGTAGTAGTAGTAGTCTTCCAGGGAACCCTTGAAAGGGCGGAAGTAGATATCTCCCACGACACCATTCGGAACCTCGGTCCCGGACTCATCCAGAATCTTCACGTCGCATTGGCGCGGTCTGCCCACTGAGTCCGGGTGTTCCAGCCACTCGTCCCCGCGAATGCTGGCGGCGCCGAAGTTTTCCGCGGAGCCAAAGCCCTCATAGAGATTCTCGGCGCCGACAATGTCGATCCAGGCCCGTTTTACCCAGGGAGGACAGGGAGCGGCGGTGTGGAAGATGGCCTGCAGGCTGGAGAGATCGTATTCGGCCAGATCGTCAAGCAAGATGATCCGCCGCATCATGATAGGAGCCAGAAACGCCCAGTTCACACGATACGTTTCAATTGCGCAGGCTGCCTTCTTCGCATCGAAGCGCTCCAGCAGAATCAGGGTATGATCCTCAAAGAGCCCTTCATGACTCCAGACGAGCGGAGATTGATGGTAGAGGGGACCAGCCACAAGTTGCACCTGCCCGGGGCTAAGTCCGTTCCGCAGGGCCATACTCGATTCACCCGGGATCTTCGCCCAGGGGCGGGGATCGACGATTATCTTGGGTCGACCGGTGGAACCACCTGAACAGATAGCCTTCCCGGGATGCGGGATGACATCAGGAAGCGCATCGGTGGAACGATCAAGCGTAGCGGATAGATCGGCCGTGGTGAGTTGCTTGACGTGCTTCACCTCGGGTGACCAATCGGCAATCGCGACTGCCGGTTTGGCGAGCTCGATTATCTGGTCGCGTTCGGGAGCGGGCAGATCAAAGCGAACCGGTATAGCCAGCCCGCCCGCCTTCCAGATCGCATAAAGAACCATGAAATGTTCGGGGCAATTCGGAAGTCCAACAATAACGCTGGAACCTCGCTGGACTCCGCAATCGATCAGCAGTCGCGCGATCTGAATTGATCGCTCGTTTAGCTCTCGCCAGGTGACTTTTCGAACGGTCCCTTCCTGCGGGAGGAAGATGATCGCATGCTTATCCGGGTGCTCATGGGCGAGCTCGGCGACGCGCCGCCCGTACGAAACAAGTTCAGCGTTCATTTCCTGTTTCACTCATTTCTCAGATACGCGCATTCTCGAACACGCTTTCCGATGCCACCGGAAGAAGAAACTTCTCCAACGAGTAACCACCGATGCAGACGCCGCGATCGCATGCCGTCTCAACAACTCAACATGGCTCACGGGTTCCCATCAAGGAAGGGCCAGACCATACCAATGCTGTCAGCAGCCGCTGCTGCCAGATCAACCACTCGGGGGTTCGAATGTATGCCACGATAGAGTGGCGCCGCGACACTCACCGCGCCAAGGACCGTGCGATCGGATTCGCGTTTGAGAACGGGGACAGCTATCGCCGACACGTCAAGCGCGGACTCCTGGTAATTGACCGAGAACCCGCGCTCTCGTATTTCGGCCAGCTGTTCGCAAAGCTCATCCACGTCCGTGATCGTGTACTCAGTGATCGCCGGCAACCCGCGCTCAGCGAGGACCTGCCGCACGAATTCGGGATCGGAATAGGCGAGCCACACCTTGCCTGCCGCTGTGGCATGGGGGCGTAGTTCCTCCCCGAGCCGATCCACAACTCGCACCTTCTGAGGACTATCAACCTTGGCGACAATGACCATCCGGCGATCTTCGATCCAGCCGATCTCGGAAAGTTCCCCGGTTTCGTAGGCAAGTTCGCGAAGAATTGGCAACAGTGTGTCGTAAACGCCCATCGTTTCGACCTGACGAAACGCCAGAGAAACCAGCTTCATGGACAATCGATAGCGTTGGGTTAGATCATCCTTGTAGACGTAATTCAATTCAGAGAGATTCATGAGCATGCGATGCACCAAGCCCTTGTTGATCTCAAATTCGGCGCTTAGCTCGGTAATGGTCATCCCGTTACGCTCACATGCCAGAATCTCCAGAATTCTGAGCGCCCGGTGAACCGAATTCAGCGTGAATTCTTCTGCGGGCTGGCGCTGGTCCGGCTGGACATCCGTTCGTTCGGCATTCGTCAACGATCTTCTCACTTCTTCTTGCCGCCAAGTGGTTCAACCACGTGGGGGGTACGAATTTGCGCCACTGGCGCGACTCTGCAGCAATCACAATCAAGGGTTGACAGTACCGCATTACGAAACTATACTGTGCGAAATCTGGCCTTAGGGTAACACCGTTACCTGCCACAATTCAAGTCGTTGGGAGTTTCAGGTTTTCGGTCTGGGAACCAGAAACTACCTGGTATTTCAAGAGACGAACTGCACGAGCCTGACCAGACTGACTGGCTTGCGGAGCGTACACGCTATCGAGCGAACGGCGTCTTGCCGATCGCAGAAGAAGGAGATGAGATCATGGTGTACAACGGTTATCTCGGTCGCACGCTATCCCGTCGCGAATGGCTCCGGTACACGGGAGCCCTTGGACTGCTGGTCGCGGGTGGATCATTGCTCGCAGCCTGTGAAACGGACGATGACGACGAACCGGACGACATCGAAGAGCCAGACGACGATGACGATGTGGATCCAGTTGACGATCCTGATGACGATGACGATGAGCCAGCTGATGACGATGTCGATGAGGAACCTGACGCGCCCGATGACGAGCGCTACGGCGGGGACTTCGTTGCAGCAATGGAAACGCCGCCTCCGACACTGGACCTGATGACCAGCACCACCGCCGCAACACGCGAACAGGCATGGTTCACGATCGAATCCCTGCTCGCGGTGAACGAAGAATTCGAACCCGACACGCTGCTCGCCGAGAGTTGGGAAGTAAGCGATGACGGATTGACGTATACGTTCCCGCTGCGCCAGGGCGTACTTTTCCATAACGGCGACGAGATGGTTGCGGATGACGTAATCGCGTCGATGGATCGCCTACTGGAAGTCACCAATCGCCCGGCGGCATTCGCAATTATCGAGGACTACACTGCAGAGGACGATTACACGGTCTCGTACACGCTTCGCGAGCCCAGCGGCGCCTTTATCGGCGTGATGGCGTTCCCCCTTGGCTACGCTGGCGTCTTTCCCAGAGAGGTCATTGACGCAGTCGGATCTGACGAGCTCACCGCGGACGATATGGTGGGAACCGGGCCGTACAAGCTTGTCGAATGGGTGCCCGACCAGCGACTCAGATACGAGCGATTCGAAGACTATGAAGTTGTCGGCACAGAACGAGACGGACTCCGGGGCGCAAAGCATCCCTATTTTGACACGATAACGCTCGAGGCCGTTCCGGAAACTGCGTCGCGCGTAGCGGGTCTTGAAACTGCCGAGTATGACTACGCACAAAAGCCTTCGACCACTGACTTCGAGGGCCTCGAGGCAAATCCGGACACCGAGGCGCAGATCTACGAATATGCGTTCGCATATGTGTTCACCTTCAATCATGCCTGGGCGCCGACTGACAACCTGCAGTTCCGTCAAGCTATTCAGGCCGCGATTGACGTGAACACGATCGGTCTGAATGCGGCGAACGGCATGGAAGAGTTCTTCACGACTGACCACAGCATCTTCTTTCCACCTACTCCATGGCACAACGATGAAGGCGCCGACCTCTACAATCAGAATGATGAAGACCGCGCGCGCGAGCTGTTGGAAGAATCCGGATATGACGGCGAAGAGGTTATTCTCCTCACGAATCGGAACTACGACGACATGTTCAGCGCGATTGTGACGCTGGAGCAACAGCTGGAATCGAAACTGGGCATGAACGTTTCGGTGGAAGTGCTGGATTGGCCGGGACAGCAAGCTCGCACCGAAGAAACAGATGGCTGGAACATCGCTGTTACGTGGTTTGCTTCGCCGGCAACCTTCGGACCGGATGGCTGGGCAGCGTTCTTCACCGGCGATTCGCTGGGCCACTATGCCAATGAGGAGATGGATGCGATCTTTGATCAGCTGTCCACCGCCGAAACGCTTGAGGAGCGCGTTGAACTAGCGGCAGATATGCAACGGGTGTTCTACGAAACGATCCCGATGCTCAAGTTGCACAACGGATTCTCCATGGACGGTCTTCGGTCGAATATCCGCGACTTCCAGATCTGGTATCAAGCACGATTCTGGGGAGTGTGGCGGGACTAGAACTCGGGTCTAACATGAGAGCGTGGCGCTCATCGCTTCGGCGCCGGGCGCCACGCTCTACCTCCAGCTTTGGGAGCAGAACGGTAACTCATGGGTTCCTACATAATTCGCCGCTTGCTCGCGTTCATTCCGACTCTCCTCGTGGTGTCGTTCCTTGTCTTCATGATGACCAGATTGGTGCCAGGGGACGCGGCCGCGATGATGCTTGGGCAGGAAGCGACCACCGAGCAACGTGAACAGCTCCGTCAAGAGCTGGGACTTGATCGAAGCGTCACTGAACAGGCTATCACCTGGTATGGCAATGCGTT
The DNA here is from genome assembly GCA_007122555.1 of Thermomicrobiaceae bacterium. Lineage (GTDB taxonomy): Bacteria > Chloroflexota > Chloroflexia > Thermomicrobiales > Thermomicrobiaceae > SLMJ01. The sequence continues at coordinate 7,686 of SKTL01000403.1, forward strand.
TCGCGGGGATCTGGGTCACTCGTACTTCCTGCACCAACCCGTTACTGAAGCCCTTGTAAGCCGCCTTCCAGTTACGCTCAGCGTAACCCTGTTCGCGATGTTTTTCGCAATTGTCGTTGGGATCAGCGCCGGAGTCGTCGCCAGCGTTCGGCACGGAAGGTTTCTTGACTGGGGCGTAATGCTGATCGCGATCTTCGGCCTGTCGATTCCGGTTTTCTGGCTCGCGTTGAATATGATTTTCATCTTTTCTGTGCGGCTGGGATGGTTCCCAACAGGCGGTTATGTCCCGATCACAGATGGGTTTTTCGAGTACCTGCGGCATTTGTTCATGCCCAGTATCGCGCTCGGACTTGCGTATACCGCGCTCATCGCGCGTATGACCCGTTCAACCATGCTTGAGGTATTGCAGCAGGATTTTGTTCGCACCGCACGCGCCAAGGGGCTCGGTCAGCGGATTGTCATCCTGCGACATGCGCTGAGAAACGCGCTGATCCCCATCATCACGATCATCGGGATTAGCGCAGGCGAGCTGCTGGCCGGCAGCGTGATTACCGAGACCGTGTTCAACCTGCCCGGAGTCGGGCGACTCATCGTTGACGGAGTTCGCCGCCGGGACTTCCCTGTCGTGCAGGGTGGAATTCTCATCATTACGCTGAGTTATCTACTCATCAATCTGATCGCGGACTTGCTCTACGCCTGGGCGAACCCTCGAATTCGATACGAGTAATTGGGTCTTGCTAGTGACTGGCTTCTGGAGAGGTTGCTAATGGCGACTGCGATGGCAAAGGGTACTACCGAGTCGCTCAAGGAACAGAATCGATGGCAACGCTCAGCGCTCCGATATCTGGGAAGAAGCAGATCTGCTCAGGTTGGACTGGCAATCGTAGCCCTCGCTATTACCCTGTCACTCGGAGCGCCGATCTTTGCAGGAACCGACCCCAGCGCCATGGAACCCACCGCGATCCTGCAGCCCCCGAGCGCTGAACACTACTTCGGAACCGACAATTTCGGTCGCGACTTGTGGTCACGCGTCCTCTACGGTGGTCGAATATCGATTCTCGTTGGGATTTCGGTCGCCGCAGCCACAACGTTAACGGGAGTTCTTATCGGAACGGTCGCCGGTTACTTCTCCCGTCTGGATAATGTGTTGATGCGGGCCATGGATATCCTGATGGCGTTTCCGCCTATCCTGCTTGCGATCGGCGTTATGGCGATTCTGGGGGCGAGTCTCATAAACATAATCATTGCACTGGTGATCCCGTATACTCCTCGGGCCGCCAGAATAGTGCGCGCCGAAATCCTGCACCTCAGGGAACAGGACTTCATTCAAGCAGCGCGCTCACTTGGAATGACGGATTTTCGCCTGATCACAAGACACCTTGTGCCGAACAGCCTCACCCCATTACTGATTCAACAGACGTTTATCGTAGCGCTCGCGATCCTCGCGGAGTCAGGCCTCAACTTTCTGGGGATCGGCGTCCCGCCCGCTGTCCCAACGCTTGGAAATATCCTGGCCGACGCCAGGCAGTTTCTCCGTACATCACCCTGGATGGCCCTTTTCCCCGGATTGTTCATATCGATGCTCGTGCTCGGGGTCAATTTGCTCGGGGACGGAATCCGCGATGTTCTTGACCCGAGAATGCGGCGATAGTCATCGCAGAGATGCTGAACATCCCGTCTTCAGGCGCGCTTCCGCCTGAAGACGATTAGTGTCCACATCTTACCGCCGATCGGGTCAGATTCGATTAGGATCGGGCCCGGCTGGCGTTCCGGCAGCGCCAGCATTATCGGATCTCGCATCTACTGCGCTTCAACCGGAAGAGTACCGGTCGAGGAACCACGCTCACCGCGCCGTCGGTATGACGTCCTCGGTGGCGCGGGAGAGAGCACCCGGGAATGGAGCATGAGTTCACCCCATCCCCGGCTCCCGACATCGTTCACCGAGCAACAGTACCTTCAACCTCTTCAGGAGCGACAGATGTTTCGGCGCATCCGGTGGAAAAGCGCTACTGGGCAGTCGACATCATCCTCTGAATTCGAACCGAAACTCCGCTTCGGTTTCCGTCAGGCTTTCATCTACTATCTGCACCATGCGATCAATCTCGTCATAGGTTACGACCAGCGGCGGCGCTACGTGTACGACATCCCAGGCGCGAGTGAGCATTCCTTTGTCACTCATTCTGCGGTCCAGCGCCTTGAGAAAATCAGCTTCGCTGGATAATCGCTCCTTGGTAGTCTTATCCTTCACCAGTTCAATGGCGCACGACAACCCGAGCCCGCGAACGTCGCCTACCGAAGGATGCTCGCGCAGCTTCTCCAGCTCGTTTCTGAGATACTCGCCCTTCTTCGCGCTCTGGGCAACCAGGTCCTCGTCCTGGATGATTTCGATATTCTTCAGGGCTGCCGCCGCGGCGACCGCTTGCCCTCCGAAGGTCAGGAGATGAGCGAGCGAGACATTCTCCTGTTCCTTGAAGATGTCAAATACCTTGTCGCTGACCGCCACTGCGGCGATCGGCGCGTACCCTGACGAAAGCCCCTTCGCCATCGTCAAGATGTCCGGCTGCATCCCGAAGTGTTCAGTCGCGAACATCTTCCCCGTTCGCCCGAACCCATTGATGACCTCATCCATGATCAAGAGGACGCCGTGTTTGTCGCATATCTCACGGAGCCGTCGCCAATAGGCTGCCGAAGGAACATGCACACCGTTTGCGATCGAGATGGGCTCGCCAATAACTGCAGCAACCGTTTCAGGACCTTGGGCGATGATCTCCTGTTCGACATAATCGGCACACATGACGTCACCAGTCTCGCCTTCGAGTCCGA
>SKTL01000385.1 GCA_007122555.1 Thermomicrobiaceae bacterium
AGTTGTCACCTGCCTATCTGAGCGAGCTCGAATCGGGCCAGAAGGACGCCTCTGCCGACGTGCTCGAGCGCCTCGCACTTGCGTTCGGATGTCGCATGGATGAGTTTCTCTGGGTGGCGCTTCTTGCGATGCAGACTGGCGAAGTACCCGGGGTTGAACGCCGCGGCGCGGCGCTGACGATGATGACGCACATGCTGAATTCCGATCCCACCAGCCGAGCCGAACTCGAAGACTTCATCCAATTCCAGAAATGGAAACGATCGAAGGGAACGATCCCGCGGAGGCGAACGCCGCCCACTCGTGAGCCGCACGATGTGACTGAGCAGACTGAACCTGACTTTACGGAGGACTGATGATCGGCGCACTTTATCGCGATGACGTACTTGTTTCGACCGAATGGCTCGGGTATCGACTCAATGATCCGGGCGTCCGCATCCTGGATTGCCGCTACTACTTCGACCGCGACGGTCGCGAAGAATATAAAAAAGGCCACATTCCCGGCGCCGTTCATGTGGACCACAGCAAACAGCTGACTGATCCAGAGGCGGAGGTGGAATCGATGATCCCGCCGCCGGCGCAGGTGGAAGCGGTCATGCAGTCGCTTGGCGTCAACCGGAGCACCACCGTCGTTGGCTACGATGACGAAGGCGGCCACTTCGCCTCGCGCATCTGGCTGATCCTCGCCCGCTACGGCGCGGAAGGCAATTTCAAGATCCTCGATGGCGGCTGGACAAAGTGGGTGCAGGAGAACCGGCCGGTTTCCACCGACATCCCGCAGCCGGAACCGGGCGACTTCAATATGAAAGGCCGCATACCGAATCCGGGCATCATCGCCACGCTGGAAGATGTCAGGCGCGCCAGCGAACACGCCGGCGCAAGAGGATCGGCCACGTTGCTGGATGTTCGGCGGTTGAGCGAGTTCACCGGCGAAGAAGTGCGGGCAAAGCACGGCGGCCGGATTCCGAACGCGGTGCACTCATTCTGGCAGCAGAATCTCAACTGGGACAACGATCGCACGTTCAAGGAAGACGCGGAAATCAAGAGCCGACCGGAACTCGGGAATGTCGGCAAGGACGATCCGGTTATCACCTATTGCCAGGGTGGCGTGCGAGCAGCGAATGCCGCCCTTGCGCTCCGCATGGCGGGGTTCCGCAATGTTCAGGTCTACGATGGGAGCTGGGCGGAGTGGGGCAATCGTGACGATGTGCCGATTGTCACCGGATCGGATACTGATTGATCGGAGCACAGCTGCAGCGCTCCGGCTGAGAGGACGGTACGGCGAATGGTTCGTGTTCAGGACGCCAGTCGATTGATTGGCGAGACCCCGCTTGTCCGCTTGAATCGAGTCGTACCCGAAGGCGCCGAGGTCTACATCAAACTGGAGTCGTTCAATCCGGGATTCTCGGTGAAAGATCGCATCGCGCTGCAGATGATCGAGGACGCCGAAGCGCAGGGGCTCCTCACTCCGGAGAGTGTCATCATCGAAGCAACCAGTGGAAACACCGGCATCGGGCTGGCGGTCGTCGCCGCGGTCAAGGGATATCGAGCAATCATGACGATGTCCGCCCGGAACAGTCCGGAGCGCATCGCGCTGCTGCGAGCGCTGGGCGCCGAGGTTGTGCTGACTCCAGCCGAAGACGGGACGCCCGGAGCGATCGAGGAAGCGAAGCGGATCGCGGAATCCGAACCATCAGCATTCATGGCCCGCCAGCACTGGAATCCATCCAATCCGCTAGCCCACCACCGAACGACCGCCCAGGAGATCTGGCGCGATACCGACGGGAAGATCGACATCTTTGCGGCGATCTTCGGCACCGGCGGTACGATATCCGGGGTCGGATCAGCGCTCAAGGAGCACAATCCGAATATCCGGGTCGTCACGATCGAGCCCGAGGAGTCGCCCGTCCTCAGCAAAGGCGAGCCCGGCATGCACGGAATCCAGGGAACATCTCCGGGCTTCATACCGGAGATTCTGAACCGCGACGTTATCGACGAGATTGAGCTGGTGAGGACCGAGGACGCTATCGAGATGTCCCGACGCCTGATGCGGGAAGAGGGACTGCTCGTCGGCATCTCCAGCGGCGCCAATGTCGCCGTCGCCGCCCGTCTGGCCGCGCTCCGGGAAAACCAGGGGAGGGTGATCGTCACCATCGGCTGCGACCTGGCCGAACGCTACCTCTCCACCCCGCTCTTCGAGGGACTGACCGAAGCCGATCGGGTGGTGTGAGGGCGCGGCGACACGTGTAAGCCCACTGCTCCAATCACAACGCAGCCCGGACCGGTTTCCACGGTGATAACTGGAAGTCGGAGAACCTCAAAGCCTGTCCCATTACCTCATTGAGATTGTAGATAGCCTCCGCGTCCCCCGGCGTCGCAGGTCAGCTGGCGGACTGCGACGGACGGCGCTGCCGGGCCTACCGGTCGACAACAAAGGAAATCAGCCTCGGCCCTCATAGTCCGATATTATCATTTAGCCCAATGGGACTTAGTTCTGTCTGTCCCGCAATCCCGTTCAGGCAAGTCATTGACAGATTGAAACGCTCTCGACTACGCTGCGGACAGACAGGGCGCATGCATCCGACACACAACCGAACAGGGACGCACCATCAGTCGCCAGCATCCGGGATTGCTTATCGGACTTGCAATTGTCGTCAGCGATCATATCAGGGCGTGACACATCCGGCGTTCGTGCTACAATGATCTAAAGTGTCATAAACTCGATCGTTTAACCATATGCGAGGAGGTTCAG
>SKTL01000353.1 GCA_007122555.1 Thermomicrobiaceae bacterium
AGTGCCGAAGGTGGGAGTCGAACCCACACGAGGTTGCCCTCATCGGTTTTTGAGACCGACGCGTCTGCCATTCCGCCACTTCGGCGCGTTTTTCGCAGGGTCAAGTATACGTCTTTCTATCGTAGCTATCCATGATCGGGTGGCGCGAATCCGGTTCTGCGAGGAGGTGGAGCCCTACGATGCTTCGGTGTCAGCGTCGGCGCTGGAGATCTGGTAGGCGCCGGCGGCGATGAGAATCAGGCCCATTGCGAAGAGCACGGTTACGACGCCGAAGAGGTCGGCCAGGGCGCCGGCGAAGATGATAGGGATAAAGGCGACTCCATTGGCGACGGTAAAGAAGGCTGCCCAGACCCGGGGTCGGGCATGTTCCGGCGCACGAGATTGCAGGAGCGACTGGCTCGGCGCCAGGATGAAGGCGTTTGACATGCCAAGAACTACGGCCAGAATACCGGCGATATACAGTGCGCCGGTTCGCTCGGCTGTCGGATCATCCCAGACGAATTCGCTGATCACTCCGACACTGGCGATCAGAACCAGCGCCATTCCGGCGGCGGCGATCGCCCAGTCGATTGTGCGCTCGATGCCGAAGCGACTGGTGAACTTGCTGACCGATGCGACGCCGATAATCACACCGATTCCGGCTGGAACGAGGATGAAAGCGATATCTTCGACGGGCAGGCGCAGGACAACGGTGACGTACTCGGGTCCGAGCGTGGCGATCATGAGATAGGTTGACATCGCCAGTGAAAGATACGCAATCGCCTTCACCAGGATCGGTCGTTCCAGAATGATCCGGGCGCCCTCTCGTAACTCATCGAAGAAGCGTCTCGTCCGGCTGTTATAGGTCGTTTGCTGGCTGGCTGGTTCCGGTTTGCCGATCGGGACGAGGTAGCTCAATGCCGCGCAGATCAAGAAGATGACGACGATTCCGATAATGACGCTGTTCACGCCATAGACACGGATGAGAAACGGGCTCAACGCGGCGAACCCGAGAATCTGTGAACCGGTGATCGTCAGGTTGATCAATGCGTTGGCCTGGACATACTCGCGCCGGGAGACGAGGCCCGGAATCGTCGCGCCGAGCGCCGGACCGAAGAACTGGCCGACCGCACCGGCGCCGAAGGCCAGCAGATAGAGCATCATCAGGGCAAGCATTGGCGTCCACCCGGGCTGGATCAGCACGAAGCCGAGCGCCGCAACCCCGCGTAACGCATTGGTGATAATCAGCACCCGCTGCTTGCTGGCGCGTTCGACCACAACCCCGGCGATCGGACTGAAGATGAGCGCTGGCGAACTGAACGCCAGGACGGCGAGCCCGATCGCGGTGTTGGATTGCGCGATGCTGTGCTCGTCGACGACGCCCCGCACCAGGATGAGCAGGGCGAAATTGACCATATTCTGGCCGGTCTGCGACAGCGCCTGAACGAGCCAGAGCAGGAGAAACGATCGATTTCGCAATACATCGATCATCCGCCCGCCAGTGCTTCCTGGGTAAGCCGGAGGTGAGACAGTCACTGGCTGTCAATTCAGACGTTTGGAGCGTCGGGCGAGGCATCACTCTCCGGGTGTTCCGGGCCTCGCGAGACGAATGTCTTGAGCCGTTTCTCGAGCGTTCGACGCGGGAGCATTACGCGGCGACCACATCCCAGGCATCGGAGCCCGATATCGGCTCCGATGCGGACGACGGTCCAGTCAGTCGACCCGCATGGATGTGGTTTTCGGAGGCGAACAACATCGTCAACGTAAATTTCCAGTACCATTGAGCGCCCCTTATCCGCACGAATCTGACGGATTATAGCACCGAGTGGTACAGCTGTCCGAACACTGTTAGACTCTTCGGACTGGCATGTTCCTGATTGTCAACGGGTGAGCGTGGAACGGATCAGCCGAAGGGTAGACGGCATCATGCGATTGCTCGGGTGGATCGGATTGATTTCAGCGGCGATGCTGGCGTGGATCGGCGTCTGGGCGGTGATCGTGCCGTTCAATGTCGGGGCCGTTTCCGAGTTCTTCGCCCTGGAGCGGGTGCTGGCGTACCTGATCTTTGTCGCCGCTCCGCTGCTGACGTTTACGCCGATCGCCCGGGTCCTGTCGATCCCCTTGTACGATCTGGAAGCGGTGGTCGCCTGGTCCACACTTCTCTTCATGCTCACCTTTACTGACCCCGGGCCGTATCCGCCCTTTCCGGTGCTGTTGACGGTGCTTATCGCGCTGATGATGTCGCTGGCGACGATCTTCACGCTGGTGTCCTACGCGGTGGGATATCGTCTCCTGACCCGCCGAAGCCAGAAGTATGACTTCCTGCGCGCTCGCCGGGAGGGCTACCTGGCGGCGATGTTTCTGGTCGGGGTTCTCCTGCTACACATTCTTGAAGTGCTGACGATCGTAAATGGCACGCTGCTGGCCTTGATCATCGTGTTGCTGGAAGTCTTCCTGCTGTCGCGCGGCAGTAATCCCCGGGCCGAGCAGCCTCGCTCGTCTGGAGCCCACACCATTGGCCGTCAAGCCTGATCCCCTTGAGCTCCCTCTTCCGATCAGCACGAGGTCGTGCATCGCGAATCTCAGTTCCTACTTCCGCGCGACGGCAACGTTGGCATGCCACTCTGTCGTCATGACGCCGTTTTCCGAGTGTCGTTCGAAAATCGGGGCGGAATTGCTGATGACCTGCTCGACCAGCTCGGCGCGTTCCTCCGCGGTGAGTTTCTGAAGCGAGGGAATAGCCGCGGTTCCACCCATCAGAA
>SKTL01000243.1 GCA_007122555.1 Thermomicrobiaceae bacterium
CTTCCCGGGCGGGAATGATTCCACCTGGCGACATCACGGGAGGCAATGCGCAACACGATCGCATCAATGTCGGCAACCTGGCCAGTTTCCTCGGCGATTGCCAGAAAATGGCCGGGATTCAGGAGTCCCCGCCGAGGATGTCTCCAGCGCACCAGCGCCTCGAGCTTGACGATGCGGTCGGTCCGGAGATCGATGATTGGCTGATAATGAACGTCGAATTCGTTGCGTCTGATCGCCCGCCGGAGATCACGTTCAACCTCAAGGCGATCGAGAATCTCCTGGTTCATCGACTCTTCGAAAACGCGATATAGCGTGTCCGATCCAGCTCGCTTCGCCTGATACAGCGCTATGTCCGCGTGACGCAATAGCTCGCCCTGGTCAGCGTTCTCGTCAGTGCAGATCGAGATTCCAATACTCACGCCAGTGTTGATCTCATGCCCGTGCACGAGCACCGATCGATTCAATTCCGCGCCGATGCGCTCGGCAGTGCGTATTACATACGTCGGGTCCTCTGCGTCAAACACCAGCAGGACCGCGAACTCATCGCCGCCAAACCGCGCAACAGTATCGAGTGGCCCGACGCACTGCTTCATCCAGTTCGCGATAACCTTGAGATATTTGTCGCCGCTTTCATGGCCAAGGCTATCGTTGACGACCTTGAAGTTGTCCAGATCAACGAACAGCACGGCGACGCCGTACCGGCCCTGTTTCATCGCTGAAATGGACTGATCCAGCCGCTCACCAAACAGCACCCTGTTCGGTAATCCGGTAAGGCCATCGTGGAACGCCTGATGGGCGAGTTGCCGCTGCAACGAAATCTGTTCCGAGATGTCTTCGGCAATCGCCGAGACGCCTGCAACATTGCCGTCCAGCACATACGGGACACAGGTAACACGCAAGTGCAGCCGCTTGCCAGTCTTGGTGAAGACTTCAGTATCGAATTGCTGGGACTGTCCACTGATCGTGCTTCTGAAGTAGCGCCAGACCCGCTCCAGCTCTCCCGCCGCAAGAACGGATGTGAAGGGCCGGCCGATCAGATCCTCTTCGAGATAACCGGTGATCCTGCCAGCCGCTGGATTAATGCCGGTGAATCTTCCCTTCAGATCGAGCGTTAAGACGATATGCGGGTTGTTATCGAACAAGGCGCGATACTGCGTCTGGCTCTCGCGCAACGCCTGCTCAGCGCAACGCCGAGCCGTCACATTCAAAAGAATCCCCTGCCACTTCGGCTGAAGTTCCCGATCATCCTGATCGTCGTCGATGAGAACCGCACTGCATTGCAGCCAGCGCTCCCAACCGACTGTCGCATTAACCCGAAATTCAATAAGCACTGATGTACGACCCTGACTTCGACCCTGAAACGCCGCCGCGACGGCCCGTCTGTCGTCGGGATGAACCAGATCCAGCATTGACAGGTGCGGGTGGCGTTCGATCAGCGATGGATCGGTCATCGCGCCAGCCTGCGGACTGAGATACGAAAGATCTAGCCGGTCATCCGCGCTGGCGACAAAGGTGATGGCTGGAATCTCTTCCGCCAGGCGCCGATACTGGAGTTCGGCTCGTTTAACCGCCAGCTCGGCATCAACCTTCTCAATGGCGATACCGGTCAAGCGCGACGCAATCGTCAATCGCTCGAGTTCATCCGATCCCGGTTCCCCGGCGGATCTCCGGCAAACCGTAATCGTTCCCAGAACGTTATGCCGGCTGCCGGGAACCGGCAGAACAACGACGGACTCAACGCCGGCGAACCTCGCCAATCGCGACTGAGCGATCCAGCAATCTTCTGTTTCAAGGTCGCTCAGGACAATAACCTGCTGATGAGCAATCGCAGCAGCCTGGCAGCTCTCATCAACGTCTGGATCGATATGACCATTCGCAACAAGAAATTCCGGAGACTCCTTGCTTGCGCGCAGGAGCGTAAGCTGGCCAGTCGTCTCGTTGACTCGGTGAAGCGCACAGACAACGTCACGGTTGACGAGCTCGATCAATGAGATGATCTCATCAAACGTCTCCTCGATCGGAGCGCCGGTCGCGATTAGCTCCAGAACTCGCATCTGACCGCTGCGCGTGACTTCCGTGAGCCGTTCGCGGGTGATGTCTTGCGCGGAACCGACAAAGCGAACGTAGCGCTCTTCGGCAGGATCCCAGATGGGCCGGGAATGTTCACGAAGCCAGCGCACCTCGCCGGACCTGGCAATGATGCGGTACTCAATAATGGGAGATTCCCCCTCGGCCAGCTGCCGCACGCGCTGTTTGATCAGCTCTCGGTCCTCCGGGTGAACGATCTGCAACCAGCCGATTTGATCAACTTCCTCCGGACTGTATCCGCTGATCGTGCGGACACCGTCCGAGCGCCACTCATTCTCGATGCGCTGATCCGGCAGGATGAAGAAGGAGAACACGTAGTCGGCAAGGACCGATGAAATCGCGTTATGCCGCTCCTCATGTCGGCGGACCTCATCCAATGCTGAAGCGGACGAATCATAAGCGCGGTTAGCGTCTGGGCTGGACTGCAGGATTCCCGGCAGGCGCTCGAGCTGGCTCGTGCGCAGAAAGTCGTGCAAGCCGAGACGGAATCCGGCGGCAACGAGGTCCGCGTCATTCGTATCGGTGATCATGACGATTGGAATTCCGGAGTTACGAGCGGCCAGATCTTCGACTAAGGACAGGCCATCAGACCAGCCGAGTTGATTGCCGAGAAAGATCGCATCGAAACGAGTGAGGTCACTGAGCGCCAAC
>SKTL01000347.1 GCA_007122555.1 Thermomicrobiaceae bacterium
CAGGGGTTGCTCGGGTCGACACAGCGCGCCGAACGAGCCGTGGCGATCATCCAGCTCGTCGCCGGCGTCAGCTTGCTGAGCAGCATATTCTGGATGTAAGCGCAGGCGTTGCAGCTATTCTGCGCCGACGAGCGTGATCGGCGAAGCCTTGGGGCGGCTCGAAGCATCGCTTGCGAATTCCGCATCGTACAGATGACAGGCAACCTGGTGGCCGGACTCAGTCGCCAGCATCCGCGGCTCGACTTTGTCGCACGGGTCGAACCGGTACGGGCAACGCGTGTGGAATCGGCACCCGGACGGCGGGTTGATCGGGCTGGGCACATCCCCCTGCAGGACGATCCGCTGTTTTCGCCTTGTCGGATCGATGATCGGGACCGCGGAGATAAGCGATTGCGTGTAGGGGTGCAGCGGGGATTCGTAGAACTCCAGATTCTCGGCCAGCTCGACGATTTTCCCGAGATACATCACCGCGATTCGATTGCTCACCGCCCGAACAACGCTGAGGTCGTGCGCGATGAAGATGTAGCTGAGTCCGAGCTCTTCCTGAAGGTCCTGCATCAGGTTGATAATCTGCGCCTGGATTGAAACATCGAGCGCACTGACGGGCTCGTCAGCGACGATGAAGTCCGGCTCGGCGGCAATCGCCCGCGCAATCCCGATTCGCTGCCGCTGCCCTCCGGAGAACTCATGCGGATATCTGTTTGCATGGTTCCGGTTCAGTCCGACACGCTCCAGAATGACATTGACTTTCTCGCCGACGTCGCTGCGTGTCGCCAGCCCGTGGATCAGAAGCGGTTGACCGATGATCGCGCCAACCGTGCGACGCGGATTGAGCGAGGAGAACGGATCCTGAAAGACGATCTGCATTCGCCGGCGGAACGGTCGCAGATCCTTCTCCGACAGGTGCGTGATATCTGATCCATCGTAGATGATTTTGCCGCCGGTGGGGTCGATCAGGCGGATGATTGTCCGCCCCGCGGTGCTCTTGCCGCATCCGGATTCACCAACCAATCCGACCGTTTCGCCGCGCAGGACGTCCAGGTCGATGCCGTCGAGCGCCTGAACGTCGCCGACTTTACGCTGCAACAGCCCCTGGCGGATCGGGAAATAGGTTTCCAGTCCGCGAACCTGGAGTAACGGTCCACGGTCCTTTTCCACGGTTTGGGCGATCTCCCGCTCCTGAGTGACACGGGCGCTGACGCCTTTCTGTTCCGGTTCGTGCAACCAGCACCGGCTCACCTGCCCGTCGCCGACGTCAAACAGCGGCGGCTCTTGCTGAACGCACTTGTCCCAGGCGTAGGGGCAACGCGGGGCAAACGCGCATCCAGCGGGGAGGCGGGCCAGATTGGGGGGTTGACCGACGATGGGGGTTAGTCGCGACCCGAGCGCATCTTCAAACCGGGGAAGGCAATCAAGCAATCCCCAGGTGTATGGGTGTGTCGGGTGTTGGAACAATCGCGCGACATCGGCCTGCTCAACGATGCGACCAGCGTACATCACGTTGACGCGATCGCACATCTCCGAGACCACGCCCAGATCATGGGTTATGAAGATCATTGACGTTCCGAGGTCTCGTTGCAACTCCCGCATCAGCTCGAGAATTTGCGCCTGAATCGAGACGTCGAGCGCGGTCGTGGGCTCATCGGCAATCAGCAGCTTCGGATTGCAGGAGAGCGCCATGGCGATCATAGCTCGCTGGCGCATTCCGCCGGACAGTTGATGCGGATACGCCTTGAGTCGCTCGCCGGGTGACGGGACCCCAACGAGGCGCAACATCTCCTCGGCGCGCTCCCATGCCTGTGACGTCGTCATCCCCTGATGAAGCCTCAATGGTTCGCTCATCTGGTTGCCGATGGTGTATACGGGGTTGAGCGATGTCAGCGGCTCCTGGAAGATCATGGAGATCTGATTCCCGCGAATGGAGCGCATCTCACGTTCGCTGAGACGCAGGACGTCCTGGCCATCGAATTCGATGCTGCCGTCGATGATCTTGCCTGGCGGGCTGTCGATCAGCCGCATGAGGGAAAGTCCGCTGACGCTCTTGCCGCTGCCTGATTCGCCGACTACGCCCAGGACCTCGCCGCGCCTGACCGAGTAGCTGATGCCGTCAACTGCGCGAACCGTTGTCCCCTCGCTGAAGAAATACGTCTTGAGGTTTTCAACACGCAGCAACTCGCCGTCGTCTGGGACGGGTTTCGATGGGGTTCGTTCCGCGAGATCGGTCACACTTCCTCCATCGCTAGTCAAGGCGGGATCGCGGATCGAGCGCGTCGCGTATTCCATCGCCGACGAAGTTGAACGCCAGTACCGTCAGGGCGATCGCCAGTCCCGGGAAGATCCCCATCCACCAGGCATTGTGGTCGCGCATTTGCGACCAGGCCGGTTCCAGCATGTTCCCCCACGACGCCAGCGGCGGCTGGATGCCGAACCCGAGAAACGAGAGCGTAGACTCCGCCAGAATTGCGGTCGGAATGCCGAGCGTCGCCGCAACGATCACCGGTCCCATCGCGTTCGGGAGCAACTCGCGAAACATGATCGAAACTGGCGAAACGCCGATTGCGCGAGCAGCTTCGGCGTACTCGCGGGTCCGAAGCGTCAGAAACTCGGCGCGCACCAGCCGGGCGACATTCATCCAGCCGATAATCCCGATCACGATCGCGATATTGAGGGCCGTTCGGGGAATCGCAACCAGCATCGCCATAAGGAACAGCAAGGGCGGGAAGGCGAGCATCATGTC
>SKTL01000137.1 GCA_007122555.1 Thermomicrobiaceae bacterium
ACTTCACACACGCCGAGACTGAACGCGCCTTCGCGGACATCGCGCGAATCCTGATTCCGTCCGGAAACCTGATATGCCGGGTCAACGCCACTGGCGATGTCAATTTTGGCTACGGCGCCGGAGAGGAAGTCGAACCTTCGGTGTTCCGGCAATCGAATGGCTACCTGAAGCGATTCTTCGACAAACCGATGCTGCTACGATTTATCGATCCATGCTTTAGACTGATTGAAATCGCCCCGAGAAGCATTCTCCAGAACGGGGTGGAGAAACGGACACTCGAATGCCTGGCGCGGAAACGATAGCGCAGGCTCGCGAGCCGGAGACGCGATGACACGGACGACCTACAAGCGACAGATCTTCCCGCTGCTGACCCGGCTCGATGCCGAACGCGCGCACCGCTTCGCCCTCAGCGGGTTGCACATCGCCGAGCGCCTTCCAGGAGGGATCGCGGCGATGTCACGGGATGTTCCGCCGCCGGACCCAAGACTGCGCGTCGAAACACTCGGTTTGTCGTTCGCAAACCCGATCGGAGTCGCCGCCGGTCTGGACAAAGACGCCGAGGCGATGGACGCGCTCTTCGCACTCGGATTCGGCGCGGTTGAGATCGGCACGGTCACGCCGCGCCCGCAACCCGGCAATCCGCGACCGCGCGTCTGGCGCATTCCCGACCAGGAAGCCGTGATCAATGCGATGGGATTCCCGAGCTCCGGCGTGTCGGCCGTCAGGAAGCGCCTCTTTGGGCGGCAGTTTCCGGGTGTCGTCGGGGTCAACCTTGGAAAGAACAGGGACACGGAGCTACAAAACGCCGCGCGCGACTACACCCGGGTCCTGGACGATCTCTGGCCGGTAGCGGATTACGTGGTGATAAACGTCAGTTCACCGAATACCCCTGGTCTCCGGAAGCTACAGGGCCGGGAAGCGCTGGGGGACCTGGTGAGCGAGGTCCAGCGGCTAAACCGGTGGAAAGCTGATGTGTTCAGTCAGCCTCCGCACCCGGTCCTGGTGAAGATCGCGCCGGATCTTGACGACTGGGCGCTCAACAAGGTACTTGCCGGCGCGATTGACGGAGACGCGGCCGGGTTCATTATTTCGAATACCACAGTCGACCGGTCTGTCCTGTCCTGTCCACACCATGAGCTGCCCGGCGGGGTCAGCGGCAAGCCATTGCGCGCCAAAGCCAACGAACTGATGCGCAGGGCATCGAAGCAGCTCGGCGATTCGAACGCGCGTCCGTTAATCGGCGTTGGCGGAATCAGCTCCGCTGACGATGTGATCGAGCGAATGCGGGCCGGAGCCAGTCTGGTCCAGATCTACACTGGTTTCGTCTACGGCGGCCCCGGACTACCCGCGCGGATCATCCGGGACCTCGTTGCGTTCTGCGACCGTGAAGGCCTACGCTCGATCGAAGAGATCGTCGGGGAGAGGTAGAAGCCCTCACCCCCGGCCTCCTTCGGCAAGCTCAGCAAAGCACAGGCGTCTCCCAAAATTGGGAGAGGGGAGGAGCAGGACAAGCCGTCCTGTGCGTGTCGAAGTACCTCGTTTACGCCCGCTTTGCCATTTCCTGGAGCACCTCAGCGATCGTGTCGACGATATAGTCGATATCCTCCTGCGGGATATTCAGCGGCGGCGACAGCTGGATAACCGGTTCCAGACGATCATCCGCCCGGCAGATGACTCCCCGCCGGAGCAATTCGTCTGACAACCAGCCAACCAGATGCTCATCGTTCATCGGCTCCTTCGTTGCCCGGTCCTTGACGAGTTCCACGCCGATGAACAGCCCGGCGCCGCGGATGTCGCCAACATTCGGATGCTCTCCGATCGAGTTGTGCAGGCGTTGCATGAAGTAGTCGCCCATATCCGCCGATCGTTGAACCAGGTTCTCTCGCTCCAGAATCTCGAGGTTCGCCAGTCCGGCCGCACAGGCAACCGGATGTCCGCCAAAGGTGATTCCGTGCAGAAACGGGGACTTGTCCTCACCGGTGAACGGCTCGGCGACCTCAGCGGTGGCGACGGCGGCGCCCAGCGGGGCATAGGCCGATGTCAATCCCTTGGCGATTGTCATAATGTCCGGCTTGACGTTGTAGAAGTCTGCGCCAAACCAGGTTCCGAGGCGGCCGAATCCGCAAATGACTTCGTCCATGATCAGCAGAATGCCGTGCTTGTCGCAGATCTCCCGGATGCGCTTGTAGTAGTCATCACTGGCGGTGATAGCCCCTCCGGCGTTCTGTACCGGCTCCATGATCACCGCGGCGACCGTTTCCGGACCTTCAAATTCCACGAGGCGCTCGACCTCGTCGGCGCAATCGAGCGTGCAGCCGCCTTTGTCGGCGCAGTACTGACACCGGTACTGGTAGGGCGGGGGGACGTGCCGGGCGCCGGGAACGAGCGGCCCGAATTCGTTGCGGATCGGCGTCAGGCCGTTGACCGAAAGCGCGCCCATCGTGGTCCCATGATAGGCGGTTCGACGGGAGATCGTCTTGAAGCGGTCATGATCTCCGCGTCGTCGATGATATGACTTGGCCAGCTTCAGGGCGCTCTCGACCGCTTCCGAGCCGCCGCTAACAAAGAAGACGCGGGAATCGGGGCCGGTCGGCATCAGGTTCGCCAGTTTGTCGGACAGCACCGTGCCGGGAACGTTCGGGAAACTGAACGACGAGACGTAGTGGATCTGCTCGAGCTGGGCCATCATCGCCTCGGCGATCTCCCGGCGTCCATAGCCGACATTGACGCAGAAGAG
>SKTL01000152.1 GCA_007122555.1 Thermomicrobiaceae bacterium
ACGCCGGCAACGCTCGAGGCAATCAGCATTGTCAGTCGGGAGCTGGAAGGCAAGATGCCGTTGATCGGCTTCGCCGGCGGACCGTTCACCGTCGCCAGCTATATGATCGAAGGCGGAAGCTCCCGAAACTATCTCCATATGAAGGGGCTCATGTACGGACAGCCGAAGATCTGGGACCGTCTCATGACGAAGCTGTCCGATATGACCGCGAGGTACTTGCTTGGCCAGATTCGGGCCGGCGCCAGCGCAGTGCAGATATTTGATTCGTGGGCCGGGGCGCTCAGCCCGCATGACTACCGGGAGCGGGTACTGCCCTATGTCCAGCGGATCGTCGATGAAATCAAGCCGACCGGCGTGCCGACGATCGTCTTTGGCACCAGTACGGCGGGTCTGCTCTCCACATTTGCCGAACTCGGCACTGATGTTGTCGGGGCGGACTGGCGCATCGATATGCAATCGGCATGGAGCCTTATTGGCCACGACCGGGCGATCCAGGGGAATCTCGATCCGGCGTTGCTCTTTGGCCCGCGTGACGAGCTGGACCGGCAGGTGCGGAGAATTCTCGGTGAAGTGTCTGGGCGATCCGGACACATCTTCAACCTGGGCCATGGCATCCTGCCTGAAACGCCAGTTGAGAATGTTCGCTTCGTTGCCGAGCGCGTTCACGAACTGACCCGGCGGTAGTCAGGCTTTCATCATTCACAGAGGAGGAGTTCCAGAATGGCCGACAACCAGGATCGCAAACAGAAACAGGAACAAGACGCTGAAGCGCAGGACGCGCTCGTCTCCGACGAGGACGAAACGGTCACCGGCGCCCCAATGGAGACTGAAGAGGAAGACCCGGATCTCGATTCCGAGACCGACGACGATGATGATGATGACGACACTGAAGATGACGACGACGAGGACTTGCCCGACAGTGATGAACCGGTCGAACTCTCGGCGCAGGTGGAGCCAGAGGGTGAGGACGCCTCTCCATCGACGAATGGTTCCGAAGAACCGTCCGAGGAAACTCCAGTCGAATCCGCCGCCGAAGCGCCAGAAGACGAGAAGCAGCCGGCCGCCGGCTCCTCGAAGAAGGACAGGAAGAAGTCCGAACCGGAGATTACCGAGCACATCGGGGTGATCCTGATGGCGTATGGAGGCCCGGATAAGCTGGACGACGTGCCGGATTACCTTCTCGATGTCCGCAGCGGCCGACCGATGGAGCAGGAGCTCATCGATGAATTCGTTGAGCGCTACCGGGAAATCGGAGGACGCTCGCCGATTCTGGAGCTGACCCAAGCTCAGGCCAAAGGGGTTGAAAAAGCGCTTAACAACCGCAAGGCCAAAGAAGCCGGCATCAAGTACACGACGTACGTCGGTATGCGGCACTGGAATCCCTACATCCGGGATGTCGTTCCGCAGATTGTGGAAGACAAGGTCGACAAGCTCGTCGGCATTGTGATGGCGCCGCATTACTCCAAGATGAGCGTCGGCAAGTACATGGAACAGCTGCGCGAAGGGCTGGAAAAGGCCGGATCCGAGATCCCCGTGTTCGAGGTCCACAGCTGGAAAGATCAGCCGATGTTCATCTCCGGCGTGTCTTCCCGCATTCGGGACGCGCTGCGGAAGTACCCGTCCGATATCCGCAAAGAAGTGCCGATCGTCTTCACGGCGCATAGTCTGCCCACCCGGATTCTGGAGTGGGGCGACGAGTATCCGGACGAGATTCGGGTGTCCGTCGAAATGGTTGCCGATCGGGTTCGGCAGCGACACTGGCGATTCGCCTTCCAGAGCCAGGGCGCGTCTGCTGAGCCGTGGCTGGGCCCGGAAGTCGAAGAGACGCTGGAAGACCTGGCCGCCGAGGGCTTCAAACACGTGCTGATGGTGCCGATCGGGTTCGTCTGCGATCACGTCGAGATCCTCTACGACGTGGATATCGAGCACAAAGCGCATGCCGAGAAGCTCGGGATGGAACTCAGCCGGATCAAGTCGCTCAACGATGGACCGATGCTCTGCCGGGCCGTCGCCGAGGCAGTCCGCAAGGCGCACGATCCGACTCACGTCAGTGAAGATGCCGAGGCGGAACTGGCCGGCGTGGGCGATGAGGACTAGCCGGTGAGCGATTACGGCGACCGTCATGCCGTCATCATCGGCGGGGGAATCGCCGGGCTGGCGGCAGCCTGGCGATTGCAAGCGCAGCGCGCCGCGGAGGGAGCTGACTACCGGATTACGCTGGTTGAGGCGAGCGATCGGCTCGGCGGCAAGCTCTACACCGAGCGGTGCGACGGGTTAACGATCGAATCGGGGCCGGATTCCTTCCTTTCCTATAAACCGGCCGCCATCCAGCTCGCGCGTGAGCTCGGTATCGAGGACCGGATCATCGGCACGCGCGACACCGGCGACGGGACGTTCATCTTGCGGGATGGCCGGCTGGAGCCCCTTCCGGAAGGTATCACGATGCTGGTGCCGACGAAGCTGAAGCCGCTTGCGAAGAGCCGTTTGCTCTCTCTGCGCGGCAAAGCCCGCATGGCTGCCGAGTATCTCGTTCCCGCCAGAGAAGATGACGACGACGAATCGATCGGCTCGTTTATCTCCCGACGTCTCGGGCGAGAAGCGTTCGAGCATATGGCGCAACCGCTGCTCTCGGGCATCTTTGCCGGTGACGCCGACCAGCTCAGCCTTGCCGCGACGTTTCCCCGGTTACGGGATATCGAGCGCAAGCACGGCGGACTGGTCCGGGGAATGCTGAACCAGCGCCGGGAAGCGCGCTCCGGAAACAACGCCGCCCCGCAGTCTTCCTATCCGCCGTTTGTCTCCTTCGCCGGCGGGATGGGCGAGCTCACCGATTCCCTGGTGGAACGGCTGGGTAACGTCGATCTCCGGACCGGGGCGGCCGTTGAACGGATCGAGCAAGCCGAATCTGGGTACCGGCTGCAGTTGGCTGGCGGGGAGTTCCTCGAGGCGGATGCAGTGCTTCTGGCGACGCCGGCGTATGTTGCGGCGGACCTGCTTGAGCTTCTCGATGGCGAGATCAGCGCGATGCTGCGGCGCATCCCGTATGTCTCAACGGCGACGATTTCACTCGCGTTTCGGGCATCGGATGTTCAGGGGCTGCAGGCTGGCCGCGGTTTCGTCATCCCCCATGTTGAAAATCGGGAACTGACGGCTGTGACCTGGGCCTCGAACAAGTTTGATGGCCGCGCGCCGGGAGGAACGGCGTTGCTGCGCACATTCGTCGGACGGGCTGGCCGCGAAGGCGCCGTTGACCTCCCGGACGACCAGTTGCTGACGATCGTGCGACGTGAGCTTCAGCAGATACTGGGAATTGAGACGGCGCCAATCGTCAGCCGAATCCAGCGCTGGAGACGGGCGATGCCGCAGTACGTTGTGGGACATGTTGATCGGCTGGAGCAGGTTGATCAGCGTATGCAGCGGCTCCGCGGTCTTGCATTGCTCGGCGCCGCATACCGGGGCGTAGGCATTCCGGACTGCATCGAAAGCGGAAACCGGGCAGCGGAGAGCGCGCACCAGTATCTTCACCGCAACGTGACATAACGCATAGCTCGAAACCTGACCTTGTTGCGAGAATCAGCGACCGTTCGACTTGTCTGATACCGTTGTTCCGGTGCGGTTAACGACATGTCGGCGCGTCGTATGCCGAATGCCGCTTGCTGTGTGAACACGCCATGTGGACTTGACTGTAGGCGCATGAGGTGTTAAGTGTTTAACGCACCGCTGGTCGCAAGTTGATCGCACAGGTGAGCGACCAGTCAGGTCGAAATACACGAGTGTCTGTCGCGCCCGGATTTCGGGAACTGGACGCACTCGGCTATTATCAAGGGTTCTGAACATACCCGCTTTGTTGAGTCTTTATCTATCTGGATTCGCGGCGTTTGCCGCGTCGTCTCAGACAAGCAGACGGATCCAGCGCACGGCTTTCTGTACGGACTTTTAGAAGGGAAGAAGATGATGGCCAGGGACGTGATCTCAGAGAATGTCTCCACCACACAAGCGTATTATGATGGCCCCGCAAGCGAAATCTACAAGAACATCTGGGGCGACAACCTTCACATGGGAATTCCGCCGCGAGAGGGCGCCAGCCTTCAGGAGGCGATGGATAACACCAACACCATCATGGCCGAAGCCGCGAACCTGACGCCGGACGTCCGGGTAATTGACCTCGGTTGCGGCTACGGGTCGACCGCTCGGTACATTGCGTCCAAGTATGGCTGCGAAGTGATCGGCCAGACGATCTCCAACGAGGAGCTCAAGCTGGCGAGAGAACGCGCGGGGACTTCCGACGCGCGTCATCTGCTCACTTTCGAGTGGGGCGACTTCCATAATATCGAATATCCCGACGCTTCGTTCGACGTTGTCTGGAGCCAGGAAGCGTTCCTGCACGGCGCGGACAAGAACAAAATCCTCAGCGAGTGCTACCGCGTCCTCAAGCCTGGTGGCACGCTTATCTTCAGCGATATTCTGGTTCGCCGAGATACCCCGCGGGCGGATCGGGAACGCATCTATGCACGGCTGAGCACCGTCGACATCTGGGATTTCCCCGACTACGAAGAAGGCCTCAAACAGCATGGGTTTGACGTGCTGAAGGCCGAAGATCATTCCCAGTATGTCGCTCCCACCTATGGCGGTGTGGTCAGCAAGGTGCGCGAGAACCGCTCGGAGCTGATCGAACGAATCGGCGACGAGACGGTTGACAAGACGATCGCTGCGCTCGACTTCTGGGTTGAGTCAGCGAACGCCGGCAAGGTTGGCTGGGGTATTTTCCTGGCGAAAAAGCCGAGCTAGCGACGGGTTTTCCGTCGCGAGTTGAAATTTCCCTGTCCCGGACGTCAGGTGCGTTCGGCAGGCGGCAGGGACACGTATTTTTCGTATTCCGTTTTGTGAAAGGGTTTGTCCATGAACGCCTCACCAAGGTCCGAAGACTTGACACGAGATCTCTATCAGGATGAGTACACGCCTGATTTCGTAGATCGATGGGACGAACTCATCAACTGGAAGGCTCGCTGGGAGTCCGAAGGTGGCTTCTTCCAGGATATTCTGCGGAACTACGAGGCGGCCAGGGTGCTCGACGCAGCCTGCGGTACCGGTTTCCACACCGTAATGCTGGCGCGTGACGGCTTCGACGTTACTGGTGCTGACGGCAGCGCCGAAATGGTGGGCAAGGCTCGCGAGAATGCCCAGCGGGCCGGCATCCCTGAGCTTCCGGTTGTTGAAGCCGAATGGACAACGATGTCCGAATCGTTCCCGAACCAGACGTTCGATGCGATTATCGTCCTGGGCAACGCCTTCACGCACCTCTTTGATGAGGGTGATCGCAAGAAGGCGCTGAAGCAGTTCTACTCGATGCTGAGCGACGACGGGGTTGTCATCATCGACCATCGCAACTACGACAAGATTCTGGACAAGGATTACGACAACAAGCACCAGCATTACTATCTGGGCGAGAACGTCAACGCCTTTCCGGAAGAAATCACGAGCGAATATGTCCGGATGAAGTACGAGTACACCGATGGCTCGTCCTATCACCTGACGATGTGCCCGATCCGCCAGAACTACGTGACGGAGCTGCTGCGCGATGCCGGCTTCCAGAACATCCGGCGGTACGGCGATTTTGAAGCCGAATATAGCTTCTATGACCCGGACTTCATCATCCAGGTCGGAACGAAGTAAACGACCGCGCCCGGGCAACGGCGCCCGGGCTGGCGCACTTCAGAGGCTGAGATCGTTTATTGAGTGGTTAACCACGAAAGGGGTATTGCCCAAAATGAGTTTGAGTTTTGCACAATCACCGTCATTTCTGTTCACGTCTGAGTCTGTGACGGAAGGCCATCCGGACAAGGTCTGTGACCAGGTTTCGGATGCCGTGCTCGATGAAATCATGAAGCACGACCCGGAAGCCCGTGTTGCCTGCGAGACCGTTGCGGGGAACGATGTGGTGATCGTGGTCGGTGAGATCACCACGAAGCACAAATTTGATGTTGAAAAAATCGTCCGTAACACCTTGCGCAAGATCGGCTACACCAACCCGGATCACGGGATTGATGCTGACAACTGCCGGGTTGACGTCCATCTGCACGCGCAGTCGCCGGACATCAACGCTGGCGTCAGTGAGTCGTTCGAGACGCGCTCCAACGGCCACGTGACTGAAGAAGACGTCGCCAAGATCGGCGCCGGCGACCAGGGTATGATGGTCGGGTTCGCCTGTGACGAGACGCCGGAGCTGATGCCGCTGACGATGGCGCTGTCGCACCGGTTGACCCGCCAGCTGGCGAAGGTCCGTCACGACGGCGTGCTGGACTACCTCGGCCCGGACGGCAAGTCGCAGGTGACCGTTGAGTATGCCTATGGCAAGCCGAAGCGGATTCACACCATCATCCTGAGCACGCAGCACAGCCCGGATGTCGCCGATGAGAAGATGTTTGCGGACCTCCGCAAGCATGTCATCGATCCGGTAATCCCATCCGAGTTGCTCGATGATGACACGATTTTCTACTACAACCCGAGCGGTCGCTTCGTTGTTGGCGGCCCGACGGGCGACGCTGGTCTGACCGGCCGGAAGATCCTGGTTGATACCTACGGCGGCGTCGCCCGCCACGGCGGCGGCGCATTCTCCGGTAAGGATTCGACCAAGGTCGACCGCACCGGCGCCTATGGCGCTCGCTACGTCGCCAAGAACATCGTGGCCGCCGGCCTGGCCGAGCGCGCCGAACTGCAGGTCTCCTACGCGATCGGCGTCTCCAGCCCGATCAGTGTGAACATCGAGACGTTCGGCACGGAGAAGGTCAGCCCGGAGCTGATCAACAAGCTGGTCGAGGAACACTTCGACCTGCGACCGGGCGCGTTGATCCGCGATCTGAACCTGCGCAGCCCGATCTTCCAGGACACCGCGGCATATGGTCACTTCGGCCGCCCGGACCTTGATCTGCCGTGGGAGCGCACCGACAAGGCGGATCTCCTGCGCGAGGCTGCACAGGCTCAAGCGGTGGCCCGGTAGCCAGTTGTCATTCCCGCCATCCGGCGGGACCCGAAGACCCCGTCTTCGACAATTCCCGGATGCTGATTACCCCTCTCCCGGTGCCGGGAGAGGGGGCCGGGGATACGGTGCGTTCAGGCTGAAGTTATGGTGCGAACGTGGCGGATACGAATCTGACGTGACATCCGACGTTTTGTAATGCAATTCGATAATCTGATCCGGGAAATGAGGGAGCCGTGGCTTCGATAGCACTCGAGCTCGTACCGGCGGCGAAAACGAACGGGCAGGAAACGACGCTCAAAGAGGGGCGCACCGTTCGCGATAAGCTGGAAAAAGCCGGTATTCTGAATGATATCAATACAATAATGATCCCCCAGGTCATCTCGGAGGATGAGTTCCGCCCGGTTGAACTGGAAGCGAAGCTTGACCCGATCGACACCAAGCGCTACCTGAGCCAGGTGCTGCCGGTCGACTATATCGCCACGCAGGTGACGGTGTACACGCCGATGGAGCAGCTCCGAGAGCGTGCTCTTCAGCTGCAACGCGAGGGCATCAACCGGGTGATCTTTGTCGGCGCTCCGCGCGTCGAGAACGAGCGCATGGTCGGACCAACCCCGCCGGAGGCGATCAGCGGGCTGCGGGACATCATTCCGTCCTGCGGAGTGATTCTGATTCCCACGCGTGAGTCAGAGGTTGATCGGTTCGCGGCCAAGGTAAATGCCGGGGCTACCTTCGGGAACTCCCAGCTGTTGTTTAGCGACTACATGGGGACATTCCTGGGCGATCTCGCGCAGAAGACCGAAGAGCGTCCCGAGATCATGCTCACCTTTGGCTATGTGCCGAAGGCCGAAACCAAGGTCGGGCTGTTCGAATGGATGATCTGGGATGACCAGCCGGTCGTTCGCGATGAGATCGAGTTCGTGAAGAACATTGCCGACAAGCCCTTTGCCGAGAAGAAGGAAAAGCTGGTCGATCTCTACAAGCGTGTCATCGACGGCGTTCATCGACATGACTTTCCGATCGGAGTGCAGTTCTCGATCCCGTACGGCATTTCCGGCCCGGCGTTCGAGACATTCTCCGAGATGCTGGAAGTCTGGTCGCCGCAGCGTCAACCTGTCGGCGCTGGCAGTCGAGGTGATGACTAGCACCTGCTGAGCGAGTTCGCGGACACGTCAAGACAGCCGCCCTGAACGGGCAAGCCCCCGGACAACGACGTCCGGGGGTTTCTCCATATACGGCGTTCGACGGGAACGGATCGGCGTTCACCGTTCAGCAGTTCTGAGAACCGAATTTAGCTCTCCACCAGCGTGGTGTACACGATGAGGCGGTGGTCGTACATATCAGTATCGAGATCCCAGGCGCCTTCACAGGTGACCAGGTTCAGGTTGTACTCCTCGGTGTCGCCGAAGATCTTGCGAGAGTCCGCATCGTCGATGTGAACCAGTTCGATCTCGACAACCTCGAACTCAAGTTCTTCATCGTCTTCGGTGATAACCCGCACCAGATCGCCCAATTCGAGCTCCCGGAGCTCAAAAAAGACAGCCGGCCCGCTGAACGAATCATAGTGACCAGCGATCACGGCGTTGCCCTGTTCGCCAGGTCTCGGTCCGAGTTCATACCAGGCGACGTTTTCCCATTCCTTGGGCACGTCCATCCGGCCCTGGTCATCCTGCTCGACGTGTTCGACTTCAGCGTCGACATCGATCAGATCGATCTGAAAGCGCGCTGGTTTAGCAGGCGGCTCGTCTGTGTCGCGCGTTTCAGCCACCGGTTCCGCGGTCGGCTCTGGCGTCGGCGTCGGATCACGATCTGACCGGCTCAAGCATGCGCTCAGCGCGAGCATTGCGACGAGTGCGATAACGAGCGATACGATCCTGACGTTCAGGGTGTGATTCATCTGCCTGTTGATCTCTCATGTGAAAAGGTGCTGCGTGTGTTGAGCATCACAAACGACGCCCGTCACCAGAAATATACCGTACAGCGCGTCTGATCTTGCTCCCGACGGCAGTTGATTGGGAGTAATGAGCTATCCGGATGAGTCGCGAGCGCCGAGGCCGGCAATACTCGTCCTTCATCGGCCGATCATCGGCAGCCGAACACGAGCGAGCGTGCATGCAAAACGGCATCGACGATCCTGAGATGGCAGAGGAGCAAATCAGGACCTGTCAGCGCGCGGTCCAGCCGAGATCGACTTGCCAGGTCGCCCCGGTGACGCCGCCCGCTCTGTCCGAGGCCAGAAAGGCGATGACATCGGCGACCTCTTCCGGCTGCAGCGCTCGTTTGATTGCGGCCGGCGCCAGCAATGACTGCTCCAGCGCCGTCTCGCGATCGACGTTCATTGATTCAGCCAGGGCGTCGAGCTGTCCATCAGTTAGTGGGGTTTTGGTGTATCCGGGACAGACCGCATTGACCGTGATGCCCTGTTCGCCGCCTTCAACGGCGCCAGCGCGCGTCAATCCAATGAGGCCGTGCTTGGCGGCGATGTAGCTTGACTTGAACGGTGAGGCGATGAGTCCGTGCACCGAGGATACGTTGACCACCCGGCCCCAGCCGGCCTGCCGCATGCCCGGCCAGGCGTACTTCATGAGCAGGAACGGCGCGGTCAGCATCAGCGCCTGCAAGTTGTCCCAGACGTCTTCCGGGAACTTCTCGATCGAATCAATATGCTGGAAGCCCGCATTATTGATGAGAATCTGCACCGCGCCGAGCTGCGCCGCGGTCCGGTCGGTCGCATCGCGGCAGCCCTGCCGGGTTGAGAGGTCAGCCTGGACGAATGATGCGCCGATCTCCTGCGCGGCAGCCTCGCCGGCGTCCTGATTGATATCAACAATCATGACGTCGGCGCCGTCATTTGCCAGAGCCCGGGCCGTCGCTTTCCCGATCCCGCTGGCTCCGCCGGTTACCAGCGCCACACGTTTCTTTGCCGTCATCGAGTCCTCCTCTGGTCAGGGACAATTGATTCAGTTTCTATTCTCGAAAGGTCACGCGCGAGTACCGGGCTGGTAAGGTTCGCCAGAGCATTGTGACACAGTTCTTACTGGGAAAGCGCCGCCATGACATCTCAACCCACAGCCGAGCGGAAACCCCCAGCCAGGTTGCTCTATGCAATGCAGCAGCAGATCGTGGCGACTTTTGATGAGGCGGACTGGATCGAGCTCGGCTACTTCGCCGGTGTTCCGGAGCTGATACGCACTGACGAAGTCCTGTTGACCGCGTTGCGTTCCGGGGATCGAGCCTATCGCCTGCGGGTTTTCGAGGCGCTGGAATCGCTTCTGCAGCATCGGCATCCGGATGAGCTTGTGGAGTATTTGAAGCTTCCGGAATGGCTTGCCGGACATGATCCAGCGCTCGGTCGCGAGCTGTTTATCAATGGCGACGTTTCCCCGCTTGATGAACTGGCGCGGGCGGCAATATCCGGACATATCCCGGAGCTGACTCGCCAGATCGGACGCATCCGGCGGACTGCTTCGACGGACCCGGAAGTTGCGAT
>SKTL01000040.1 GCA_007122555.1 Thermomicrobiaceae bacterium
ATACTCGCCAGACTCGAGTAATGCGATCCCGAGGACATTCAGGGCATGCGCGGTCAGGTTGGGCGGCGAGTTGGATTCCTGAAGCGATTCGACCAGCTTGAACGCATCTTCAACGGCTCGGGCGTGATCGCCGGTCCCTGATGATGCCAGGACGTGAAACAGCCCTGCGTTCCCGGCCAGAAGCGGGTCTCCGATCGCTCGAGAAACGGATATGGCTTCCCCGAGAAGGTCGAGCGCTGCGCCGAAATTCCCTTGCTCTTGCTCGATTTCGCCTCGTAACCTCAATGCCCTGCCCAGCTCGAAGGAGGCGCCGAATGGTCGGGCGTGATTGATCGCTTCATCGAGCAAAGCGGTTGCGCGCCGCACATCGCCTTCAACGTTCGCCAGCTGTCCGGCGCCATTGAGTACTCCGGCCCGAGCAAGGAGCCGGCTTCCATGGGAGAGCTCCAATGCGCGATTCAACAGTGACCTTCGTTCAGCGTGCGGGATGATGGAGAGCGTCTCCTGTGTCGTGCTGGCCGCTGTCAGGCGAAGGTGTTGCTCAAGGTCACCGTGCTCTGCTGTCCAATCGATAGCTGCGCGCAGGTCCGGGAAGACGGTCGCCGCGACTGGGGCGGGCAGTGAGATGAAACCACTGCTCCAGTTCTCGGCAAATTCGAGGCGCCATGCTGCGTGCCGTGATCGCGATTCGTGCAGCTCACCGGAACTTGCGAGTTGTTCGGAGGCGAATTCGCGGAGAGTTTCGAGCATCCTGAAGGCGGGGCCGCCGCTCATTTCGCCGGCTCGAGCGACCAGGCTCTGATTCAGTAATGCGTCAACGTGGTCCAGGACATTGACATCATTGACTCCGGCGACGGCCGCCGCCGCCTCCATCGTCCACGGCCCCTGAAACACGCCCAGTCGCCGGAAGACCTGCTGCTGGTCGGGAGAAAGCAGGTCATAGCTCCAGGCGATTGTATTCCGAAGCGTCCGCTGACGCTCAGGCAGGTCTCGCGGACCGCTGGTAAGCACCGAGAGGCGTTGATCGAGCCGGGACAACAGGCGCTGCGGCGGCAGGAGCCGGATACGAGCCGCCGCGAGCTCCAGCGCCAGCGGCAGGCAGTCGAGCTTGCGGCAGAGAGCGGCAACCGACCCGATATTCTCGGGCGTCAGCTCGAAGTCTGGATCCGCTGCGCGAGCCCGCTCTGCGAACAACATGACCGAACTGTTGGTGCGAAGCGCCATCGGATCACCGCCATGAGACGAATCCGGCAGTGGAAGCGGGTGCGTGGAATAGATCTGTTCCGGGCGTATCAACAGCGGCGCGCGACTGGTAACCAGCAACGATAGCCCGTCGCACGTTTCCAGCAGCGTCGCCAGGCTCGCAGCCGCATCGATCACGTGTTCGAAATTGTCGAGAACCAGGAGGATCTGGCGGTTTCGTAGCGTCGATTGCAGCGCCGCCATCGCCGGTTGCTCGGCGAGCTCGCGCACGCCCAGCGACTGCGCAATGCTCGACATTACCAGCGAACTGTCTCGCAATGACGAGAGATCGACCAGCGTGATGTCATCCTGGAATCTGTCTCGCAGTTCTCTCGCGACCGCAATAGCCAGACGCGTCTTGCCGACTCCTCCCGGGCCGGTAAGGGTAACCAGACGGGTGCGCTGATTCGCAAGGAGATCTCGCACCGCAATGATGTCACGATCCCGACCGATCAAGCGCGTGGCAGACTCCGGAATTCGAGATGCAATGGACTTGCCATGGATATCATTCATGACGTTTTCAATTCAGTTCGTTGAGATCAAGTTCCTCCATCATTATTGTTCGATTCATCATTGTCAAGCTGTCTCGTTCCGCACGATGATGCGTTGCCCTTCAGGTTTCACGCAGATTCGTGCTGGGCAATGATCTTCTCAGCTCGGGAGAACGAAGTCACTACTATTGACATACTGGCCTGCGTCTCTTAACGTAGTGGGAGCTACTGTCAACATTTGCGCAATCTAAATCGGAGGAGGCTGGCTATGCGCATACTGTTTTCCGCTCTGTCCGTGATTCTGCTTCTGGCTGTGCTGGCGGCGTGTGTCGAATCCGATGAGGCTGATGACGCCGCGGATGATAACGATGTCAGCGTTGCCGAGGCGCCAACAGCAACGCCCGAGCCCGACGAACCTGATCCGACCGCCACTGCTGAACCGGAACCCACGGAAACGGCAGTTCCGGAAGAGGACGATGATGCCGATGCAGGATCCTCGCACGTGATCGAGATGCAGGATCCGGACAGCTTTGTCCCCGATGAACTGGAGATCGCGCCGGGAGACACCGTGACGTTCGTGAATGAAGGGAACATCCCGCATACGGCGACGCTCGATCCGGATGAAGCCCGAGACCCGGACAATGTCGCCTTGCCGGATGGAGCCGAGACCTGGGATTCCGGATCACTGGATCCGGGGGATGAGTTCAGCATAACGCTCGACGTTCCGGGCGAGTACATGTACATCTGTCGCCCGCACGAAGCGCTCGGGATGATCGGAACGATCACGGTCAACGGAGACACGGCAGGCGTTGATGGCGACGTTGCTGACGATGTTGATGAGAACGGCGACGATGACGCCGACGGAGTCGACGACTACTACTAGAGACATGCAACGGCCCGCTGAGAACGGCTGCGAGCGTAATTTCCACGCTCGCAGCCGTTACTGATTAACCCGCCGGAATGTCACAGGTATGAGGCCGAACGGTGACAAAGCGTCCGA
>SKTL01000005.1 GCA_007122555.1 Thermomicrobiaceae bacterium
AACGGCGCCACCGCCAGCCAGACGCCAAAGACCACATTGACCCAGCCAACCCAGTAATACGGCGGGCTGACGGCAAGACGCGTCAATGCAAACGCGATAACCATCGGCGCGACCAGACCGACATTCATCCGGGCCTCGGAATAGAGCGTGTACTGCAGGAAATAGGGCGACGCCAGCAGCCACAATCCCAATAACAGGTGAATGATCGGCATCACCGAAAAGATCGTCAATCGACGTATGTAATAGCCTTCTGTCGTCACCGCTTGCCTCCTGATTCGCCCTGTTCAGCTCGATCACTGATTACGCTCACCGCTAACCCAGAGGATTGTACACTGAAACCGCCCGGATCGGGTGTCCGGAATTGTCTGTCAGATCGCCGGACCGTACAACACGAACGCCCGGCCCGAACGCCGTGAACGCCGGTCACCGCCACTGAGGTAGATAGATGACGCGATTGCTCCGAAATCGGATAGTCCTGATCGGTGCGCATGTTCTGGTGATTGCCGGCCTGATCATTTCGCTGTTCGTTACCTCGTTTCACCAGCAGTACATGACTCGGGGCGTCAGTTTCGAGCCGCCGGAGCAGCCGATCCCGCGAACAGATGTCAACCCGCTCGGCGTCAACACCTTCCTGCACGAAGAGGTGAATCCGGAGCGGGTCGATCAGACGCTGGATATGATCGCCGACGCCGGCTTCACCTGGATACGGCAGATATTCGTCTGGTCGGACATCGAGCGCGCGCCCGGCGTCTATTGGGACGAGCATCAGGACGTCAGCACCTGGGACAAGTACGACCGGATCATGGACGCCGCCGCGGAACGGGGACTCGACGTGGTGGTTCGGTTGGACAAGCCCCCCGTCTGGGCCCAGGAGGAACGCGGCAATGTTGACGTATTCCCGGACGGACCGCCGGACGACTATCAGGACTACGCCGACTTCGTAACCACGGTCGTTGAGCGCTATCAGGACCAGATCAACTACGTTCAGATCTGGAACGAGCCGAATCTCGGTGTCGAATGGGGCGGACTGGAGATCGATCCTGCCGAGTTCACCGAACTGCTGGCGGTTGGCTATGAGGCGGTGAAATCGGTCGACCCGGAGATCGCGGTGATCATGCCCGGTCTGGCCCCGAACGATCAGACCGGGCCGGGCAACCTCAGCGACCTGCTCTTTCTGGAAGGCATGTACGAGGCCGGCGCCGCAGACTACTTCGATATCGCCGCGGTGATGGTCTACGGCTACGGGTTCAGTCCGTGGGATCGTCGCGTCGGCTTCGCACGAAACAACTTCTCCAGGGCGATCCAGACACGGGAGATCATGGAGGAATACGGCGACCACGACACGCCGGTCTGGGCGGTGGAATACGGCTGGGTCTCGCTGCCGGAAGACTGGGACGGCGAGCCATCGCCCTGGGGAGAACCAGTAACCGAAGCGGAACAGGCCGAGTACCTCTACAACGGATATCTCCGGGCGCAGCGGGAATGGCCCTGGATGGGCGCGATGATGATCTGGGCCTTCCGCTGGGCGACCGATCCAGAGCAGGAGGATCAGGTCGCCAATCCAACCCGGGGGTTCCGGATCGTCGATCACGATTTCACTCCGCGACCGGCCTATGATCTGCTCGATCGCCTCGGTTCCCGGATCGATCGCGCCTACACCGGCGCGTATGACATCGACACCCGTTACATCCTGCACGCCGGCGACTGGTCCCGGACCACGCGTAACGGGACGCCGGTGCTGCAGCCTGAGACTGGAACGGCGTCGCTGCAGATCCCGTTCGCCGGAACCGGTATCACGCTCGATCTCAGCGGCTCCGGTGGACGCCTCGGCCTGGAAGTCGATGATCGGGACTACGACATCAGCGTTGATGATCTCGACGATTCGCGTTTCCGTATCGATGGACTGGAAGACCAGCCGCATACCCTGACGGTCAGCGTGCGCGAGTCGGGCAGCGATCCGCTCGCGCTGTCAGGCTTCTCGGTCGAGCGACGGACGCTGCTCGCCTGGATCTATCCCTGGATCTACGCCGCGACCGGGTTGGCGCTGCTGCTGAATATCGTCTCACTGCTGGCCGTGACCCGGTTTTTGCGAGATACGCCAACCGAACGGCGCGGGAGCTGGCGCCGAAACAACGCTGAATCCCGGAACTAACCACCTCGCTTCCGCGAAGCGCCCCTGCCGCCAATATCCGCTCCAGAACTTGACGTACGGTTCCGCGTGCGCTATAAGTATGGTTATCTGTCATATTATTGTCATCTTGCCATGGTACACGCGCGAGTGCATGAGTGAGACTGGCCGGTTGGGAAAGGGATGCGCACGAGATGGTTCGAATGGTCAATGGTGTTCACTCGCCAGGTTTCACTGTTCCTGGTCGAGCTCGCCGGTTAATGCTCTGCGGGGCGCTCGCAGTTGTGCTGGGATCGATTCTGACGCTGACGGCACTCGACGAGAATGCGCGCGCGACCGAACATTGCACGATCACCTGGACGAACTCAGAAAGCGGTTCCTGGAACGTCGCCGGGAACTGGGATGCCGACCGGGCGCCGAACGAAAACGATCACGTCTGTATCCCGGACATCTCCGGCGACGGCAGCCTGGTCGTCACGTTCAGCTTCATCGGCGAGGAACGGGATGTCCAATCGATTCACAGCGCCGAGACGCTGCGGGTCTCGGCCGGAACGCTCAATTTGACCGATGCAGGCGAGACGTCGAGCGTGGCGCATCTGGT
>SKTL01000363.1 GCA_007122555.1 Thermomicrobiaceae bacterium
ACAATCATCGTCGCCGCGGAGCCTTTCATGTCGGCGACGCCGCGTCCGATCAACGCGCCATCCTGCTGAATGACCGTGTAAGGATCTCCGCTCCAGAGATCGTGATTTCCCGGGCTGACCGTATCGGTGTGGGCATCGAAGAGGATCGTTCCGGTCCCGTTCGGCGCCCGTCGGATGGCCACGACGTTGCCCAGATCGTCGATTGATACCTCGTCAAAGTCCCGAGCGGAAATCGCGTTGCGAATCGCTTCCGCCACCCCTCGCTCCTGCCCTGGCAGGCTCGGATGCGAGACAAACGTGCTTGTCAGTTCGATCAATTGTCGCTCGTCGACGTTGAGATTCGGCGTCATTGCTCCTTGATTCCTTTCCGGAGATGTCGTCAGCTCCGTTTTCCCGTGTCCAGCGTCTGTTTCCGAGGATCTTACGGGCTTGTCGCCCGCGGCACAACGCGCCTGGAACACCTTCGGGCTAGCCAGTGCGTGCGGGAGGCGGTAAAGTTGCGGCGCGCGCAGGAAATCTGGTCATCAGCCCCGCTGACGGAGTTGCATGCAACCAGACCTGCTGTTCCAGGCAATCACCGGCCGCCAGATGCGGGGGGCATCTGTTTCCGCACCTTAATCGCTGACACACGGGCTTGCGGGAGGTCGCTCCGCGACCGCCGAGCCGAGGACGTAACCGGGTCGACAATGCGAACTCTATGCACTGCCGCTTCGATCCGTGATCGAATCCTGACCGTATCCGGATTGTCCGCCGTATCTGACCGGACGACAGGGCGATCGGCCGGCTGCGGATGAAGCGTTTCATCATCATCGCGCTGATCATCGCCGCGGCGATCTTCTTCTACGCGGTCGCCGACCTCGAGTCGATGAGTAGCGCCATTCTCAGCATGTCCGCGGAGTCGGTCTTCATTCTCCTGCTGCTGCTGCTGGCCAACGAGATCGTCAAAGGACTGCGCTGGGCGTTTTTCCTCCGTTCGAGCAATCTGGACATCAGCACGTTCGATGCGCTGACATCATATCTGGCCGCTCAGGCGGCGACCGCGTTGCCCGGCGGATCACTCCTGGGCGCCCGGCTGGCTCAGGAACACGGCAACGTCAAGATGCGGCAGGCGACCGCCAGTCTTGTCGGTCAGACGTTCGCTGACGCCTTCGCGCTCTCGGTGATGGCGACGATCGCCATTATCGCCACGCAACAGCGCAACATTCAACTCTTTATTCCACTGCTGACCGTTGCCGGGGCGATCTTCGCGGTCCAGGTGGTCCGGAACCGACGGCTGGGGGATCGCGTCATCGCGTTTCTGGCCCGGTTTCGCCTGACTCGACGGGTTGTTCCACAGAGTGACGACTTCCGCAAGTACACCGCTGTCCTGATGAAAGTCCGGATCTTGGCCGGCGGGGCGGTTTACAGCATCGGGGCGACAATCCTCTCCACGGCGATTCTGCTGGTGCTGGCGCTGTCGCTGACTGAACGGGGATTGCACCCGTTTGAGGCGTTGTATGCGCACTCATTCAGCACCGTTGCCCGGGTGCTTGTGCCAGTCCCCGGCGGATATGGCGTGAGCGACGGCAGCCTGACCGGCCTGCTGAACTATCTCGGTATCGGTCTCGCACGGGCCACGTTCGTGGCGCTCGCCTACCGCACCGTTATCATGGTTTTCCGGACGATTTTCGGGGCGCTGGTGCTCGTTGCGCGGTATCCGCATTTGCTGGTCGGACAATTGCGGGTTCCGGAACAACGCCCGGCGGCGGTTGGGGCGTCGTTTCGCGAAACCGGCGTCATTCCGGGGCAGCGGCGTGATATTGCGGAAGCGACCGAGGAAACAACGCATAGTCGAAATCCGGCCGGCGATGAAGCGGAAGCCGGCGAGACGCCAGATGAGAAACGGTCCGCAGACCAGTCGCGAGACAACTGAAATGAGCAGTTCAGATATGATCAGCAAGAGCTTCTACAACAACGGCCGGACGTGCCGGGTGACGTTTCGCTACTGTCCGGAAGAACCGGCTGAGCGGGCGCATCTGGTGAGCAGTCATGACGACTGGGATACGGCCGCCCGGCCGATGACCCGGCGCAAGGACGGCTGCTTTTCGACCTCGGTGGTGCTCAGCGCCGGCGCGCGGGTCCAGTTTCGCTATCTCATCGACGGCGAGCGCTGGGTCAACGACGAGCAGGCCGACGAGTACGTCAACAACGTCCACGGGGAGACCGACGGCGTGGTGACCGTCTAGCGGCGGCGTTTCCCGGTGCTATCTCCATTGCCGCGACCCTGTCCTTCGGTACAGGGAGTTCAGTGTACCCAATGACAGTATGTTGCTAGACAGCCGAGCATGTAGCAATTCCCGCCTTCCTTCTATAGTAACCTCTGGTGGGGTTGGCCCTACCAGTTAATCACCAGCTAACGTCATTCCCGGGGAGAAC
The DNA here is from genome assembly GCA_007122555.1 of Thermomicrobiaceae bacterium. Lineage (GTDB taxonomy): Bacteria > Chloroflexota > Chloroflexia > Thermomicrobiales > Thermomicrobiaceae > SLMJ01. The sequence continues at coordinate 2,416 of SKTL01000363.1, forward strand.
GTCGGGAGCCTATGATCGCGCCAGCAAACAACGCGTGGGAAACCGCGGTGTTGCAAACGCCGATGAAGTGGAGCGAGGAATGAGTCAGACAGCTTCGAAACGGGACGACGTCGTGGTCGATTTCGACGCGCAGGACGCGATTATCGAAGCGATCGACGTCGTCAAGACCTATGAGATCGGCCGGATTCGGGTCGACGCCCTGCAGAGCGTGAACCTGACGGTTAACCGGGGCGAGATGGTCGCCATCATGGGGCCGTCCGGCTGCGGCAAGACGACGCTGCTGAACTGCCTGTCCGGTCTTGACGAGAT
>SKTL01000466.1 GCA_007122555.1 Thermomicrobiaceae bacterium
CAGTGAAGTCGTTCACGCCACACCGAATTTGGTGATCACTGCATGACTCGTAGTGAGTACTCATAGACTAGCATAGTGCAATCCATATGTCTTTACCCACGGATAAATCGCTGACCAGAACGCGATCGAGCGCCCGGCTGGCGCCGGTCATCCGCCCGTGCTGGCGACAGCGAGAGCGCCGCGCGGCAGAGTATGATCGACATGAAAATCAGACCAGCATAACCCTTGTCGCTGACCTGTCCGGCGCTTTAGAATTCCCGCCGTTTTGCGTACAAACCGGATAGCGGTTTGACGCCGGTTCGTCAGCCCTGCGGGGCGTCTGAGTAGGGAGGCGGACGGTGCGGCTGCGCCTTGGCCTGGAACGGGACAACAAGCGAATCTTCTGGGCCGGGTTTTTCGACGAGGGCGCTGCAGGCATCTATCTGACGATCCTGCCGCTCTACATCGCCGCGCTCGGCGCCAGCCCGGGACAGATCGGGCTGGTTCTTGGCGTCGCCGGAATGACGCGCATCGGCATGCTCACCATGTCGAGCTACATTACCGACCGCGTCCCGCCGCGTCAGCTTATCGCTCTGACACGCGGTCTCGGCATCATCGGCCTGGCGATGCTCGGCCTTTCCACAACCTGGTGGTTCAGCCTGATCGGATTGATCGTGGTTGGGACGACGATCGTCTCCTGGCCGACGATCTCCAATATCATCGCTGAAGATTCCCGCCAGGGCCGTCAGCGGATGCGCGCATTTACGATGATCTACACCATCGCGCCATCGGCGGCGTTGCTGCTGGCGCCGGCTAGCGGAGGACTGGTAGCCGATTCGTTTGGGTTCGAAGCGGTGTTTGTCGTCGCTGCTGCGCTGAAATTCGCTGCCCTCGGCATGTATAGCGATATCAGGGAGCGCCCCACGCCCACCAATGTCGGATACCAGGGCAGTTTGCTCGATGTCGGTAAGAATCATCCCGTTCGCATGGTCTGCCTGTTCATGTTTTCGACGATCTTCATCCTCACCATGGCGATGATTCTGGTTCCGAACTACTTGCAGGATGTGCATGATGTCAGTCTGAGCGCGATTGGCTGGCTTGGTTCGATCAGTGCGATCGGCAGCATCGTCCTCGGAATTGCGATCAACCGGTCTCCGTTTCTTCGGAAGCCGCAAGTCATCCTGATGGTCGCGGTCGGCGTTGTCGGCGCCGCGATGCTGATCCTGCTGTTCGGAAACACGCTCTGGCTCTTCGGGCTCGCGTTCTTCCTGCGCGGCGGCTACATGGTCGCCTGGTCGCTCTTCTATGCGCTCCTGGCGGAAGTAACCCCAAGCTGGTTGCGGACGCGAGTCTATGTCGTCGCTGAGATCCTGGGGGAGAGCGGCTACTCGATGGCCCCGTTTGTGGCCGGGATTATGTTTGGCGTGATGCCAGGATTGCCGTTGATCGCCGGGTTGATTGCTATTATCCCGCTGATGATCGCGTTGCTCTGGCTGGGGCGCTATGCCTCGCCGAGTGAGCCCGAATCGGACGAGACTGAACCCGGGACGGTTCCGTCCTCGGCTCCGGGGTAGACCGGCCCCTCGCGGGAGTGAATCAGGCGCCGCCAAACACGCTTTGTCAGCCGGCTAGCGCACGCTCGCGGGAGCCAGGTGGACTGGCTCCACCGATCCCCGCGGGGTGTGGCTGACCGCAAGCTCGGCGTGGAGTATTCCGGTGAGCATCTCCAGTCCGGCAACCAGTCGCGGTCCGGGCCGGCTGAAGTAGGCTGAACCATCAACCGCGCAGACGTGACCGTCGCGTACCGCGGGAGTCAAGTCGATCGTCGGCGGTATCGCGTTGCTCTGATCGACCAACCGGTCGACCTCAGCGACGGTCTCTTGCAGATCGTAGCCGCACGGCATGAGCACGATCGTCTCCGGCTCTGCATCAATAACGTCCTGCCAGCTTACCTCGAACGATCGCTCGCCAGGGGTTCCCAGCGGATCGACCCCGCCGGCGATTTCCACCATTTCCGGCACCCAGTGACCGGCGACCATCGGCGGATCGAGCCATTCCAGGCAGACCACCCGATTCCGATGCTCCGTGCGGGCGACCTGCTCCCGAATGCGCTCGATTCGCTGGTTCAATGCAGCGATAACGGCATCGGCCGTCGCCCGACGATCGGCGCGTTCTCCGATAGTCTTGATGGACTCGATTACCCCGCCGAGCGTACTCGGCTCAATTGAGACAACGTCGGGAACCGGCTCAAGCGAGCTGGCGATCCGCCGGACTTCGTCCGCGGACACCGCGCAGACGTGACAGAGATCCTGGGTCAGGATGAGGTCCGGCTGGAGTTGCCGTAGCCGTTCGACATCCAGCTCATAGAGCGGACGCCCCGCAGCAGTCGCCGCCGTGACCTGCCGGTCGATTTCTCGGCTGTCGGTGAGGTCGTCCGGAAGAATGCTACGGGTGACGTGGGGCAACTGGCGGGCTGACTCGGGGAAATCGCACTCGTGAGTCACGGCCACAAGTTGATGTCCCAGTCCCAGGGTGAAGCAGATCTCGGTCAGGCTCGGTAGAAGCGAAACAATTCGCATAAACCCGGCAGGTCCCTTCCGGTCAGAATCACTAGCGCATGCAACGGCGCTGTGACAATGATACTGCATCGTTCATAACGTTACGGACGCCTGCGAGTGCGGGTGAGCACCGTACTGCTTGCACAATATACGTGTTGGTGCGTATCAGGAAGTGTTGCGGG
>SKTL01000477.1 GCA_007122555.1 Thermomicrobiaceae bacterium
AACCTTGTCGCGGTCGAAATCGGTCACGACACAGTGATCCAGGTTCAGATCGATCTCCACATCGCGGATAATCGTCGCGAGCTCACGACCTTGTATCGCGATATCGAAATTCTCCTGCAACGACTTTTGCGCCCGTGGCGGCTTGACGTCGTCGAGGTGCTCTCGGAGGGTTTCGAGATCCGGATAGGCTTGCATCAGGTTGGTCGCAGTCTTCTCTCCAACGCCGGGAACGCCCGGGATATTATCAGACGTATCGCCAACGAGTCCTTTGAATTCGGGAATGCGTTCCGGCTCGAACCCGTACCGTTCGACGACTGCGGCGCGATCGAACAGGCGGAACTCGCCAAATCGGCGGCGACCCGGGAGGAGTATCCTGGATTTCTCGTCTGCGAGCTGGAGAAGGTCGCTGTCGCCGGTAACGATCAATACCTCGTTGCAGGTCTCGCCAGCCATCCGGGCGATCGTTCCGATGACGTCGTCGGCCTCGTAACCATCTTTGGTGTAGACCGGGATGTTCAGCGCCTCGAGAACGGCGTACATCCGATCGATCTGGGAATGGAGATCGTCCGGCATTGGCGCCCGGTGCGCCTTGTATTCTTCGAACGCTTCATGCCGAAACGTCTTGCCGACGTCGAAGCTGACGATCACGTAGTCAGGTTGATGTTCCTGTAGCGCGTCGAGAAGCATTGAGGTGAAACCGTACACGGCATTCGTTGGTTCGCCGTCGGACGTCGCCATACTTTCCGGAAGCGCATGGTAGGCGCGATAGGCAAGGCCGTGCCCATCCACCAGCATCAATCGTTTTCCAGAAGGCTTTGGGGCATCGGGCATCGCCGGACTCCTTTCACTTTGCTGCACCATTATATAGGCCGTCGGGCGGGCGTGATACGTGAACCCTGACTTGGCGATGATGGTTCTCATCTCGGTTGAACGCTGGCATCGGTGACGCTGCTTACATTTCTCAGGATGCCGGTTGATATAATCAGAACGGTACGAAAGGCTAGCGCAATACTCGCAGGAAGCAGAATTCCGTCATGCCACGATGTTCGTCGAGCGCATCAGACTTCCTTAAGGTTGCCCGGCCAGAATTACCGGCAATATCCAGCCCGGGATTCCGTTAACGCTGCCGTCCTGTCAGGATTCCGGTTTCAGCGGACGGAACACCGTATTCGTGCAAGAGGGGAGCGGTATGGAAGCCGTCCAGTCATTGTCGGAACGCATGATCGAAAATGTCGAGCGCGTCATAGTCGGAAAACGCCGCGAGGTTCAATACGTCATGGTGGCGTTGCTCTGTCGTGGCCACGTCCTGGTTGAAGACGTTCCGGGTGTTGGCAAGACCGTCTTGGCCAAAGCGATTGCCCGCAGCGTCGGGTGCAGTTTCAAGCGTATTCAGTTCACTCCCGACCTGCTCCCGAGCGATGTTACCGGCGTCAGTGTCTTCAACCAGAAGACCGGCGAATTCGAGTATCGACCGGGGCCGGTTGTTGCGCAGATCGTCCTAGCGGACGAGATCAACCGGGCCACTCCGAAGACCCAGTCTTCGCTGCTCGAAGCGATGGAAGAGGCGCAGGTGACGGTTGACGGCGTGAGCTACAGGCTTCCCGACCCGTTCGTAGTCCTGGCGACTGAAAACCCGATCGAATACGAGGGAACGTTTCCCTTGCCTGAAGCGCAGCTCGACCGGTTCCTGATCCGGCTGTCCCTCGGATACCCGACCCATCAAGGCGAAGTCGAAATCCTGCAGCGCCAGCATACGATGCATCCGCTCGACCGGCTGGAGCAGGTGATCACTGTCGAGGACCTGATCGAAGCGCAGCGGTTGGCCAAAGAGGTCCATGTTGACGATTCGCTGAAGGATTATATTGTCTCCATAACCGAGGCGACCCGCGAGCACGATGATGTCTATCTCGGCGCCGGACCTCGTGGATCGTTGGCGCTGTACAACACCACGCGAGCCTGGGCGGCGATGCACGGCCGGGACTACGTAATCCCTGACGACATCAAGGAGCTCGCTGAATCGGCGCTCTCTCACCGGATTATTGTGAGCCCATCCGCGCGCATGAAGAACGTCGACAGCAGGATCATCGTGCGGGAGATTCTGGCGTCGATCCCGATTCCGGGCGCGCAAGCGCCTGGCGGCGACGGAGCGCGACGACCGGCCCGGGGCTGGAGGGAAGTCGGACAGCGATCGTGAACTCGCTGAAACTCATTGCGCTCATCCTCGGAATACTGGTGCTCTCCGAAATCAACCGGTGGAGCGTTCTGGACAATCTCTTCTTCGTGCTGACGGGGTTGCTGGTAGTGAGTTTTGTCTGGAGCCGTTTCAGCCTGCGAGGAATCGACATAACGCGTGAAACGAAATCAAACCGGGCGCAAGTAGGGCAGACGCTGGAGGAACGCGTCCGAATTCGAAATACGAGTCGGTTTCCGAAACTCTGGGTAGAGGCGATTGATCATTCAGACATGCCGGGTCATCAGATTAGCCGCGTCGTCAATCTGAATCCGAACGACGCGAACCGATGGAAAGTTGAAACCTGGTGTTCTCGACGAGGGCGCTTCCAGGTCGGTCCGCTTTCGTTGCGTTCAGGCGATCCGTTCGGATTGTTTCCGATGGAAGAAATGGTTCCGGACGTTCGTGAGCTCATCGTCTATCCGGCGGTCGTCGATCTGACCGGATTTCGCCTTCCAGTAGGCGACTTGCCAGGAGGGAATGCGAC
>SKTL01000364.1 GCA_007122555.1 Thermomicrobiaceae bacterium
CGCGATCTTCCGTCCTCGTCCGGGCGGGGGCGCCGCTGCCGCTTCATGCTCGCTGTCTGTGCTGTTGGACGGCGTGCGGCCGACGGCGATCGGGGCAGGGCGGACATCGCCGGCTGCATCTTCAGCTTCAGGAGCACTTCCCGAAACCGCGCCCGTTTGCCGCGTTACCGAGCTTCGAGATCTGTATGAGACCGGTTGACTCACGTTCGGCACTTCACGAGGGGACGCCTGCGTTTCGGCCTCCTCGTTCTGTTGTGACGTCCAGGACATCGCCCGGGTAGCGTCCGCTGGCTTGTAGGTTGCCAGATTGGCGGTCGAGTGGAACTTCTCCAGGGGCGAAATCACCGCTGTTGGTTCTTCATTCAACGACAAGATGACCGCAGTCTGAGCCTCGGAAGATGGATCGATCGAGGATGTATCCTCCATGCGATGCGAATCGAGCGAATCGCTGACGACCGCAAGATCCTGAAATCCGAGAAGCAGCGCGCGTTCAGCCGCTGATCCGTTTCCCCGCTCGGCGATCAGGCGCTTGTTCCAGGTTCGCGCAGCTGCGACAAGACGCGCCAGTTCAAGATCCGTCGCATGCCACGCTGAACCGGTATCGAGGGCGACGATAATCGTCCCGGCCTCAATTTCCGGAAGATCGCGTACCAGCCGATGCACATCAGCCGAATGTGACAGTTCGTAGTGGATTGTCTGTTGCTCCGGCATCTTCGTCACTCCGACATTGATTAGGCAGGCTGGTTCGTCGATCGAGCCATTCAGGATGAGCCAGCGTTCGACAGCTGGTGTTGGACTGCGCTGACGGTCGCGTCGATTGCGGCGTCAAGACCGGAAACGTCGGTTCCGCCGCCTTGAGCCATCTCGGGGCGTCCCCCGCCTTTGCCTCCGACGTGTTCGGCGATGCGACCGATCAGCTTGCCGGCGTGAAGCCCGCGATCCGTCAGGTCACGTGTGACAACCGCAAGCAATGCCGGTCGACCTTCGATCGCGGCGCCGAGCACGATAACCCCGGAGCCGATCTTGTCGCGAGTTCGATCAGCAAGTTGCAGCAAGACGTCTCTCGACGACGCATCAACGGTCGCGGCGACGATCCTGAAATCATCAAGCTCGATGGCGCTCGAGATGATCGAGTCAACCTGCCCGCTCGCCATCTGAACCCGCAGCCGCTCAATCTCTCGCTCGTAATCCCGGATTCGCTGCTGCAGGGTCGCCGCCTGCTCAACGAGCTGATCTCCCGGCACGTGGAGTGATCGCTCGAGCGCTTCGACGGTCTGTTGAATCTCGAGCAGATGTTCAATCGCTGCTTCGCCGGTCAGCGCCTCAATCCGGCGAACACCGCTGGCGACGCTGGTTTCCTCGGTGATCACGAACGGGCCAATCTCGCCGGTCCGCCGCACGTGCGTTCCTCCACAGAGCTCGCGACTGAAGCCATCGATAGAAATCATGCGGACGTCATCGCCGTATTTTTCGCCGAAGAGCGCCATCGCGCCTCGTTCGATCGCATCGTCATACGTAGTCACGGTCGCCGTGACCTCGCTGTCTCGCAACACCTGGCGCGACACCTGCTCCTGAATATCCCGGAGCCGATCCCCGCCAACCGGTTCGAGATTGGTGAAATCAAATCGCAAGCGGTCCGGCGCCACGAGGGAGCCCGCCTGTTGCGCATGCTCACCGAGTGTCTGGCGGAGCGCTGCGTGCAACAAGTGGGTCGCTGTGTGGTTTCGCCGGATGCGTGTGCGGCGGTCGTCGTCGATCTCAGCCCGGACGGTCGCCCCGGTGTCAACGAATCCTTCCCGCATCGTCCCGTAATGGACAATGACCTCAGGTACCGGACGCTGCGCGTCGGTTACATCGAAGATGCCGGTTTCGGCGGATATCGCGCCGATGTCGCCGATCTGTCCGCCCGATTCGGCGTAGAACGGCGTTCGGTCGAGGATAATCGCGCCCTCGTCGCCGGCCTGCAACTGCTCGACGCGTTCACCGTTTCGCACGATACCGACGATAGATGATCTGGACTCCGATTCGTCATAACCGGTAAACGACGTCTGGTAACTGGACGCGATCGCCCGAATCGCGGTCAGATCCTGGTCGGACCCGCCGCTGGTCTTCCCAACGCCTGCTCGACTCGTCGCCCGCTGACGCTCCATCGCCTCGTTGAACCCCTCGCGATCGACATCCATGTCGTGATCGCGTGCAAGCTCTTCCGTCAGTTCGAGCGGGAATCCATAGGTGTCATAGAGACGGAATGCTTCTTCGCCCGGCACCGATTCCGCACCGGACTGCTGCAGTCGCTGCAGAACACTGTCGAAGCGGTCGATGCCGGTGGACAGTGTCTGGTTGAAATGCGCTTCCTCGTGGTCGATGACCTTCTGAATACGGGAGAACTGCGTCGAAAGGTCAGGATATTGTTCACCGAATTCGTCCGCGACTCGCTCGGCGACTGAGCTGAGGAACGGTCCTTCAAGTCCAAGCAGTCGGCCATGTCGCACTGCCCGTCTGAGCACCCGTCTCAGCACGTAGCTGCGTCCTTCATTGCCCGGAAAGACTCCGTCTGAGATAAGGAATGTGACCGCGCGGCTGTGGTCAGCGATGACTCGCAGCGACACGTCGGTGCGTTCACTCTGGTGGTATTTCACGCCGGTGAGATCAGAAACGAACTGGATGATCGGCATATACAGATCGGTTTCGAAGACCGTTTCCGTGCCCTGCA
>SKTL01000424.1 GCA_007122555.1 Thermomicrobiaceae bacterium
AAGCTTCCGTCTCCGGTAAGGCCGACTACTCGCCGGCCCTCCGCGCCGAAATGCGCGCCGACCACCCCCGGAATCGCGAAACCGAGACCACCGTGCGCCCGCGGGATCGCCGTATAGCGCCCGGCGTATTTCAATGGGTATTCAGCCCCGGTGAAGGGAGTCGGCGTACCCGGGTCCGCCACGATCACCGTTTCAGGATCGAGAACTCGTCTGAGCACGGAGAAGACTCGTTGCGGCTTGATCGGCTGACCGGTCTCGGCTGCGCGCGACTCGGCCAGATCGAAGTAGTCCTGTTTCCGATTCGCCAGCTCAGCCAGCCACGCTTTCCGGTTCTGCACGTTCGTCGTTCTGACGTCAACCGCTTCCAGCAGATCTTTCAACACGAGCTTCGCATCCCCGACGATCGACGCGTCAGCTCGATAGTTCTGGCCAACCTGCCCGGGATCGATATCGATCTGGACGACGTTGATCTGGCCTTTCGGCGGCAAGGTCCAGTTCAGCGTCGTTACGGAGTTGGTTCGCGTTCCGATCAGCACCATGAGATCCGCTTCGCGCAGCGTTTCGTTGGCGTACGGTCTCGCGCCATTGCCGCCAACGATGCCAATGCTGACCGCGCTTTCCTCGGAAATGCTTCCTTTACCGTTCACCGACGTTGCAACCGGGATATTCATCGTTTCGGCCAGCATCGTCAGTTCATCCCAGGCGCCGGATGAGCGAACGCCGCCGCCGGCGACTATCACCGGTTTTCCCGCATTGCTTATCAAATCTGCGGCTCGGACAACTGCTTCGGGGTCAGGTCGAAGCCGCGCGCTCGGGCAAGCGAGCAGATCGGGCACGCCATAGAGGGGTTCGTCCGACATCTCCGATTCGAGAACGTCTTCTGGAAGCACGATCGACGACACCCCGGGACGGCCACTGGTCGCCACACGGATCGCCCGCCTGATTACATCCGCGGCAGTATGCGGGTCCTTGATTCGATGCGACCACTTGGCGACTGCGGCAAAGAGCGCTTCCTGGTCCATCTCAGTAAGAACGTTTCTGCCATCTTGTGAGACCGGAGTATCGGTCGTGAAGGAGATCACCGGACTGGAAGAGCCTTGCGCCTCGGCGACGGCCGGCACGACATACGTTGCGCCGCCACCGCTTGGCCCTTCGCAAATACCCAGACGGCCGCTGACCCGGGCGTAGGCGTCGGCCATGAATCCGGCCGATCGCTCGTCGCGGGTGAGGATGTGCTCGATCTCACGATGACGGTACAACGCGTCGTAGAGCTCCATCGACGTGTCGCCAGGCAGTCCAAATATGTGTCGGACACCTGAATCGGAAAGAATACGGACGATTGCTTCGGCGGTGTTCATTCGGTCCTCCTGAACCCGATTGCTTCCCCAGGGAGAGTCTTGTTCTGTATCGACATCGTTCCCACAATATAGCAGCAATCCCACCCTCGTCGACAAGGGTCAACATGCCGTTTGCTATACTCGTCTGCATGAACAGCGGCAATCTACGGTATCCAATCATGCTTCGACTGGCCAGCCTGGTCCTGACGCTTGCGCTCGCAGCGCCGATGGTTTCATCGCCGGTTCGAGCACAATCAGGTTTGGCGGATATGCCCTATCGCCTTGTTCCCGGTATGACATCCTCGATCGGTTCAAATATCGGCTCTGTATCAGCCGCCGGGCAACTCATCGCCTGGGAAGATGATCGTGATGGAGAGCCCGACGTTTATGTCTACAACTTGACGGACGGACGAGAGTCGCGGGTGACCCACACAGACGTAATCAGACGATCACCGGCGGTGACCGGATCGACAATCGTCTGGGTTCAGGGCGATGCGCCGGACCGCCGCACAATCAACGGTATCGATCTCGCCGAAGAGGATGAATTTCAGGTCACTGAGAGCCCGTCAACCGTTGCCAACCCGTCGATCTCCTCTGACCTATTCGCCTGGCAGGAACGTGAGGACGCCCGCTGGCTGGTCCACGTTTCCGATCGTGCGCGCAATCCAGTTGCAACCCTGGGAACCGACGCCCGCAACAGCGCCCGTCCGTCAGTTTCCAGCAACCACGTTGTCTGGCAGGAGCACGACGGCAGCTCGTGGAGTATCAAACTGTTTGACGCCGAGACCGAATCGGTTACGGAGATCTCCAGCACGTCCGACGATGATCAGTATCCTGCTATTTCCGGCGACCGCGTCGTGTTCGTTCGAAGCCCGGCAGATGGAGGGGCGACACAACTCATCGCCGCATCGATCTCCGGTGAAGAGGAGCAGATCCTGGTCTCGGACCACTTCATTCAGAGACCGTCAATTCATGGCCGAATGATCGTCTGGGAAGACTGGCGATCCGGGCTTCCAGATATCTATGCCTGGGATCTCGACACAGGCGCTACGTTCGCCGTGGCGCGCTCGCAGCAGGCGCATGCGCCGGTCGTCTCCGACACGGTCGTCGCCTGGGTCAGCGGCGATAATCCATCGAGCCAGCGCGTTCAGGCGCTTGCGTTTCAGAATCGGTTACCGACTGATCCGCAGGATCCACCGGCGATTCCTTCTGCTGATCGCCTCTACATCCCCGAAACACGTCACTTCGTCTCCGGCGGATTCAAAGCGTTCTGGCAGGCGAATGGCGGACCGCGATTCCTGGGCTATCCGCTGACCACCGAGTTCACCGAACAGCACCCGGAATCCGGTGAAGAGATCACGGTCC
>SKTL01000309.1 GCA_007122555.1 Thermomicrobiaceae bacterium
GTCACCTTCCGGCAGCGTGTTCCGTGTATCCAGCGCATGCATCAGCAACCCGGTCTCAGGCTCTCCCCGCCCCAAACGATCAGGGAAAGGCGGCTGATTATGCCCGACACGAGCCGCGAGAAAATCCGTCATTCAGTCCGGCAACGGGCGCCAGAGCTGGTCGAACTTGCTCAGCGCCTGATCCGGTATCCAACCCTCAGCCCGCCTGGGCGGAACACGATCGAGCTGCAGGCTGAGATCGCGGATTATCTCACTGAATCCGGGTTCGAGACGGATGCGTTTGAGGTCTTCCCTGAAGATGTCGATGTGGTCGGAACCCGGAAAGGGAGTGATTCCGACACGCATGCCTCGATCATCTTCAACGGCCATGTGGACGTCGCCGAGATCGGGAATCGAGGCGCCTGGACGCACGATCCGTTTGATCCAGTGATCGACAGCGATCGACTCTACGGCCGCGGCGCCTGCGATATGAAAGGACCGCTGGCTGCGGTGATGTTCGCGGCCCGGGTCGTTACTGATCTCGGCATCGAGCAGCGCGGCGATCTGATCATTCAGTCGGTCATCGGTGAAGAGATGGGCGAAGCTGGAACCCTGACCGCCAACGAACGGGGCTACACAGCCGACTACGCCATCGTTCCGGAACCGATGGATTTCAAACTGTGCGGCCAGGGCGGCGTCATCACCGGCTGGATTGACATCCAGAGCCCGGAGACGCTGCATGACGGTGTTCGCGCCCGGACAATCCACGCCGGCGGCGGTCTTCACGGCGCCAGCGCGATCGAGAAGATGACGAAGATTCTCAACGCCCTGGGTGACCTCGAACGTCACTGGGCTGTCACGAAGCGCTACCCCGGGTTCCCGCCCGGCACGACGACAATCAACCCCGCGGTGATCGAAGGCGGCCGCCATCCCGCGTTTATCGCCGACTACTGCGGTCTCTGGATTACGGTCCATTTCTATCCGAACGAAACCTGGGAATCCGTCACAGAAGAAATCGAAGAACATGTGCTGCGAGCCGCGGCCGCCGATCTCTGGCTTCGCGATAACCCGCCAACCTTCCGCTGGGGCGGGCGATCGATGATCGAGGATCGCGGGGAGATCTTCCCGGCGTCAGCGATCCCAGCCGATCATCCCGCAACGAAACTGCTGGAAGTCATTCATCGAGACGTTCTCGGAACGGAACCCGTCCACGAAATGACGACCACCGTGACCGACTCCGGCTGGCTGGAGTCGGCGGGCATTCCTACCGTGATTTACGGACCAGGCAGTCTGAACCAGGCCCATACGATTGACGAGTGGATCTCGATTGAAGACCTCACGAAAGCCGCCGAGATCTACGCCGTAATGATCGCCGAGTGGTGCAACCAGCGAAAGCCGGCGACATGACGCATTCAGTTGCAATGGGTACCGTGTTGTCGATTCAGGGTCTGAACAAGACGTTCACCGCCCGATCTGGCGACCTGGAAACATTGCGGGAGGTCAGTTTCGCGGTGGCCGAGGGCGAGTTCTACGCCATAGTCGGTCCAAGCGGCTGTGGCAAGAGCACGCTGTTGAACATCATCGCCGGGTTGGAACCAGAAGATGACGGCAGCATTCGATTCTCGGATGTATCGGGCGAACATGGGGTCCGCCTCGACCAAGACGCGATCAATCCATCGGTATCCACGGTGGGTTCCCGCCTCGGGCGAATCGCCTACATGCCGCAGAAAGATCTGCTGCTGCCCTGGCGCACGGTTCAGGATAACGCCGCGCTCGGGCTGGAATTGACCGGAACACCACGTTCAGAAGCTCGCGCGCGAGCAGGTGACCTGATGGGCCGTTTCGGACTGGACGGATTCGCCGGGTCCTATCCAGCGACGCTTTCCGGCGGAATGCGCCAGCGGGCGGCGTTTCTGCGAACTGTCCTGACCGAACGGAACCTGATGCTGCTGGACGAGCCGTTCGGCGCGCTCGATGCCCTGACTCGCCGATCAATGCAGGAATGGCTGCTCGATGTCTGGTCGGAGATGCAGCGCACCGTGGTGCTCATCACGCATGATGTCGAAGAGGCGATCTTCCTCTCCGATCGCGTCGCTGTAATGAGCCCGCGCCCTGGGACAATCATCGCCGAACACAACGTCGATCTTCCCCGTCCGAGACGCGCCGAGATGGTTACCGATCCGGCGTTCGTCGATACGAGACGTGCGATTCTGGCGGATCTTCGCGCCGGCTTGAAACGAGTTGATCATGTTCCTGAGTGATCGCGGTCTGGAACGGCTCGCTGCCGGGATTCAGTGGATCGTACCGGCAGCGCTGCTGGTAGCGGGAGCGATGATCTGGGAAGTCATGGTTCGGGTTCGGGACACGCCCGCCTGGCTTTTGCCGCCGCCGTCAGCTATCGGTCAATCACTGATCGATGATCGCTCAATGCTGCTGGAACATACGCTCGCGACTGCCCAGGCCGCGCTTATCGGCTTTGGAATCGCGTTTCTGGTTGGTGTGGGATCAGCGATTGCAATCACGTCCACCAGAATACTGGAACGGTCGCTGTACCCGGTGATTATCGCGACCAACGCGATACCGGTGATCGCGATTGCGCCGCTGTTACTGATCTGGTTTGGCTACGGATTGACGCCGAAGATCATTGTCGTAGCGCTAATCTGCTTTTTCCCGATCGCCGTGAACACGATCGACGGTCTTCGTTCCGTGGAC
>SKTL01000475.1 GCA_007122555.1 Thermomicrobiaceae bacterium
ATTGTTCCGAAGGCGGTTCCGCTCATCCGGGCGTCGGAGATACGGACCATATCCCGCACCCCCTGCTGCAGAAGCTTGCGCGGTAACGAGAAATTGCCGATCTCGGGCATCCCCGGTCCGCCGACCGGTCCGGCGTTCTGCAGGACGAGGATATCGCTTTCATGTACGTCCAGGTCCGGGTCATCCAGCCTGGCTTGCAGATCGGCGAACCCGTTGAAGACGACCGCCCGGCCGCGGTGCTGCATCAGGTGTTCGGATGCGCAGGAGTGCTTGATGATGGCGCCGTCCGGGGCAAGGTTGCCCTGGAGCAACGAAATCCCTCCCTCGGGCTGCAACGGGTTATCGATTGGCCTGATGACGTCTTCATTATGGATCTTCGCCTCGGAGACGTTCTCGGCGATCGTCTTGCCGGTGACCGTCAGCGCATCGCCATGGATCAGCGGCAGGATCTGTCGCATCACCGCCGGAATGCCCCCGGCGTGGAAGAGATCTTCCATCTGATAGCTTCCCGCCGGGCGCATGTTGGCGATGATCGGTACTCGCTGGCTGATTTCATCGAAGAGCGACAGCGGCAGGTCGATACCCAGCCGGCCTGCGATCGCCGGAAGATGGACGACCGCGTTGGTGCTTCCGCCCAGCGCCGCCAGCAGGGCGAGCGCGTTCTCGAACGCGTCGCGGGTGACGATGTCCGACATTCGGATGCCGGATTCGGCCAGCTCCACGGCGCGTCGACCGGCCGCCTCGGCCAGGCGGAGACGTCGGGCGTCTGGAGCGGGAATCGCGCCGTTGCCCGGCAGGGCGATCCCGAGCGCTTCGGCCAGGGAGTTCATCGTCGATGCCGTGCCCATCACCATGCAGTGACCGGTGCTGCGGACGATCCCGTCCTCGATCTCCTTATAGGTGTCGGCATCGAGTTCACCGGCTCGGAACTCAGCGGTCAGGCGGCGGCAGTCGGTGCAGGCGCCGAGCGTCTGGCCCTGAAAGTGGCCGCTGAGCATTGGTCCGCCGCTGACCATGATCGTCGGAGCGTCTGCGCTGGCCGCGCCCATTAGCGCGGCGGGCGTCGTTTTGTCGCAGTTGACCAGCAAAACGACCGCGTCAATCGGTTGCGCCCGGATCATCTCCTCGGTATCCATCGCGGCAAGGTTGCGGTAGAGCATAGAGGTCGGATTGAGGAAAATCTCGCCGAGCGAGATGGTCGGGAACGTCAACGGAAACCCGCCAGCCTGCCAGACGCCGCGTTCCACGGCAGCAGCGACCTCGGTCAGATTCCGGTTGCAGTTGTTCAGATCACTGGCGGTGTTGCAGATGCCGACGACCGGGCGGCTCATGTCTTCATCATCGAAGCCCATCGCCTTGGTGAATGCCCGATGCGTAAACCCGGCCACGCCTTCCTCGCCGAAGAATGTTGCGCTGCGGGATTTCGGGCGGGATCCGTTTGCGTCAGTCATCGCTCCCCCTTATTTGTTTCCGGTGCGCCATTGAACCGTCGATTGATGATCCGATGAAACTGCGACCGGGTCAATGGTTCGCGACCGATTCCGGCGCCCAGATCAGGTGCCGCCGGAGTTCACGACCGTCGTAGCTCTCGATGAACTCGCCTCCGCCGTAGCGGGCTTCCAGCCGGTGCGTCTGGTCACTCGGCGGCTGGAACAGGACGATTACGGTATTACCAGCCTCCTCGATCGCCTCGTCAAACCGCTTGATGCGCACGTCGTAGCTGTCTCCGGTCCGGACGATCAGCTCGCGCTCCAGATGGTAGTTCGGGAACGCGCTGATAATGATCGCTTCTCCGGACGGGACGTGATCCTCGACATAGCTGATGATCGGCACGCTATCGGTCAGTCCGCTGATCGTTTCGTCCTCTTGAGTCATCGTGTGTAAGGTTGATACATTGATCAAGATAAATGTCGCGAGGAATATCGCGGCGCTGGTCATTTGCAGTCGCGGTCGGTTCTCCATCCAGGGCAGGCCCTCGATGAGTGTCCGGATCGTCAAT
The DNA here is from genome assembly GCA_007122555.1 of Thermomicrobiaceae bacterium. Lineage (GTDB taxonomy): Bacteria > Chloroflexota > Chloroflexia > Thermomicrobiales > Thermomicrobiaceae > SLMJ01. The sequence continues at coordinate 2,000 of SKTL01000475.1, forward strand.
GCGATCAGAAGCGCGATAAGCGGAAACGCCAGCGTCGTGCGATGAAAGCCGCCGGCCGGCAGCGTTAAGAGCATTCCGAAGGTGAATGTCGCCAGCACTGCCGCAATGGCCGTGATCTCCAGCGGGTTGCGGTCCCGCAGTCCGCGATTCAGACCGATCATCATCCCGCTGACTAGCAGCGACAGCGTGAGCCAGTCGAACAATGATTGGTGTCCGAACCAGTAATCCGTGACGCCGCCGATTTCGGGGGAATAGAGCGATTGAATGTTGATCCAGACATGATCGGCCAGCTCGGCGGTCGGGTTGCTGATGGACTCGTCGTCATAGAACGTCGAGACGGCATTGACCTGATCCCCACGCTCCGTGAAGTAGTTGTGCTGGCTCAACGCGTGGGTGAGGAACGGCGCCAGCCCGATCGCCACGATAATGAGCAGCTGCCCGAACCTGATCAGCGGCGTCCAGGAGCGCTGGAAGAGAGCGGTCAATGCGATGAAGACCCCGAGCAGCGGAAGCGTCAAGTAGGAGGACGTGTATGTCAGGTAGGCCATTGTTGAGGCGAGCCCGCAAACGACCATCCAGCCGCGACTGTCGTCCCGCAGCATCCGGATCGCCGCGAACAACGCCGCCAGAAAGAAGAATGTGCTGCTGATGTTGTGCATCCCGTAGCCGGCCATGTAGAGGTTCGGCGC
>SKTL01000179.1 GCA_007122555.1 Thermomicrobiaceae bacterium
CCGATGAAGTTGGAGGTGAAGTCACCGGCAGATCTGGTGATGTTGCCGATGATGTTCATCCTGTTGACGTAGTCGTGGACCGCATCGCTGGTGCCGGGCATACCCCGATTCGCGTGCGCCTGATCCTGTTGGCTCCAGCTCGCCGATCTCGATCCCGCGCTCACGGTGACATCGCCGACGCAGTGAGCGTCCCGCGAGGACTCGGCCGGAGGCGACGCGGAACCAGATCCCGATGTCGACGACGAGCCACGGCTCGTGAAGGCCTGCCACCCCTTCTGCACCGTCTGCCCCCACTTGACGACGTTGACGGCCTTCTTCGTGGCTCGCCAGGCATCCCCGAACGAGAAGAGACCGGTCGGATCGACCCGGTTCAGGGGGTCGTTGCTGGCGTAGGTGTAGGCGTTGAGGGTGCCGTCGGCCTCGCGCAGGGCGTTGGGCTCGGGTGTGGTGAACCTCGCTGCGCTGGGGGTGTAGTGCCGCTGTCCGGTGCGCACGCTGCCGTCGGCCATGGTGACACCCTGCGCGAAGCCCAGCTCACCGACCGCTGCTGCACCGCCGATCGGCTCGCCCCAGGCGTCATAGGTGACCGCGTCATACCCCCCACCGGGAGCGATACCGCCCCGTGCAGAGCGCAGGTGATCGACGACCATGGTGTCGGTCTGGCCCTCGGTGACCGTCCCGTACTCAAGCGCGCCACGCAGCACCCGATAGGTGCCCTCCTCATCCGTCGTGCCGAGCAGCGGCCAGCCCCCGGCAGCTCGGTCGTACACGTAGGTCGTGGCCAGGCCCGCCGAGGTGGTCTCCACCAGAACGCCCTCGTCGTCCACCCGCAACTCGACCTGACCGCTCGGCCCATCGATCGAGGTCAGGTGACCGTTGGGGGTGTAGGCGTACTCGGTGGTCGCACCGCCCTCGCTGCGCGAGATGAGGCGACCCAACGGGTCGTAGCCGAAGGTCACCTCACCCTCGCTGAGCAACTGGTCCGCAGCGTCGAACACCGAAGTGACGGCGGCATCGTCATCAACCTGGACGCTGACACGGTTGCCGACCGGGTCGTAGGCGAAGCTCGTCGTCGATCCGTCACGGGTCTCGCTCAGCAGCTGCCCCGCTGCGTCGTAGGCGAAGGTCGCGCTGCCACCCGTTTCGGCGATCGCTGCAACCCGGCCCACCTTGTCGTAGGTCAGGGTCTGGGTGAACACCTCGTCCTCGTCCAGCCGGTAGACGATCTGCAGCGGCCGTGACAGCGGATCGTTCTCGACCTCGAGCTCCACATCACCGGGCAGTTCACCACCCACCAGGGCGCCGACCGCGTCATAGGCGAAGACGGCAGACCCCTGCGCGTCGGTCGCGGCGACCAGATCACCTCGAGGGTTGTAGTCGAAGGTCGTCGTCGCTCCGAGTGCGGTCCGGCTGCGCAACTGCCCACGCAGGTCGTAGGTCCACGAGGTCTCCGACCCGCCGGCGTCCGTGGCCTCAACCAGCCGTCCAGCCGGGTCGTAGCTCTTGAGGGTGGTACCCGCAGTATCGATGCGTTCCACCAGCCGGCCAGCAGCGTCGTAGGTGTAGCTGGCGGCCGTCCCGTCCGGATACGCGGCAGCGACCAGCTGACCAGCAGCGTCATAGGTGTACGCCCGGATCGCGCCAGACGGGTCGGTCAGCGCGGTGAGGTTCCCGTCCGCATCGAAGGTCCACGACCACGCGCGGTCCAGTGGATCGGTCCAACTCGTGCGTTGCCCCACGGCGTCGTAGCCGGTGGTCCAGACGCCCTCGTTCGCGTCGGTCAGCGTGATCGCACGGCCAGCCAGGTCGTAGCCGGTCGTAGTCGTGAAACCACGAGGGTCGGTGACCTCGGTCCGCAAACCGCCGAGGTCGTGGACGAACGTCGTCGACTGGCCGTCGGCATCGATGCGCTCGATCACCTGCCCACGTCCGTCGTACACGGTCGTCTCGGTGTTACCAAGCGCATCGGTCTCCGACGTGACACGGTTCACCGCGTCGTAGGCGAAGGTGGTACGCGCTTCCTCGGCGTCCTCGGTCAACACCAGGTTGCCGTTGTCGTCATAGGCGTAGCTCGTCACGCCTCCACCGGGATCTATCTCCGACGCGACCAGATCGTTGTCGAGGTAGGTGTAGGTCGTCGTGTGCCCCAACGGGTCGGTCTCGCTGCTCAGGTTGCCAACCGCGTCGTAGGCGAGGATGGCCGTGCCGCTCGCAGGCTCACTCATCGACAGCACGCGCCCCACCTCGTCGTAGGTGAGGGTGGTGACCGCGCCCGTCGGGTCGGTCTCGGTGAGCATGCGCCCCATCACGTCGTAGGTGTGCAGGGTCGTGCGACCAAGTGGGTCGACCACCTCGACGGTGTCACCCTGGTCGTTGTGATCGAGTTCTGTCACGTGTCCCAGCGGCGTGCCGATCGAGGTCAGCAACCCGCGATCGTCGTAAGCGAAGGTCGTGGTCGCCTCCACCGCATCCGTCGTCGACAGGCGGTTACGCGCGGCGTCGTAGGTGTGGGTCGTCACCGCCCCGGTGCGATCGGTCTCGGTCCACACCAGGTCATCGGCTGAGTAGCTGTAGTCCATGCCACGACCGGCCCCATCACGCTCCGAGAGCACGTTGCCCCGCGCGTCGTAGGTGTAGGACTCGATCAGCCCATAGTCATCAGTAACCATCAGCAACCGACCAGC
>SKTL01000200.1 GCA_007122555.1 Thermomicrobiaceae bacterium
GGACGGACCAGTGACCTATCTGGGGCTGGCTGTGGCCGGATTCCCCAACTTCTTTACGATTACCGGGCCCGGCAGCCCGTCAGTCCTCAGCAACATGATGGTTTCGATCGAGCAACATGTCGAGTGGATTTCCGATTGTCTGGAACACCTTGAGCGGGAGCAGATCAGCCATATCGAAACGACGCCGGAAGAAGAACAGGCGTGGACGGCGCATGTCAACGAGGTCGCTGGATCAATGCTTTTTGCGCAGGGCAACTCCTGGTGGAAAGGCGCGAATGTACCCGGCAAGCCGGTCGTTTTCATGCCGTACACGGGCGGCGTGGGCAAGTACCGGGAGATCTGCGATCGTGTCGCGTCCGAGGGATATAGCGGATTCGTATTGCGTCCGGTTCACGTGTCGACCGCTGACTGACAGAAAACTTGAATGCGTTCTCCGCACTGGTTACGGGAGCAGTGATTCGGTCATCTACGGATGCTCTCCGAACGCGTCCGTGCCCGGTCGCAGATACTTTTCGATCGCTTCGTCATTGACTTCCAGACCGATGCCGGGTTTGTGGTTGAGTACGACGTGGCCATTCTGAATCACGTGCTCGTCCTGAATCGTTAGCTCGTCCCAGCCTTCATAATCGATCCAGTGCCACTCCATCACCAGGAAATTGGGTATCGAAGCGCAAACATGCGCTGACGCCATCGTGCCGAGCGGTCCGCAAACGTTATGCGGCGCGAGCGGGATGTAATAAACCTCGGCCATATTGGCGATCTTCCGGCACTCCGAGAGTCCGCCGCACTTCGGGATATCCGGCATGATGAAGTCGACTGCCCGCTGCTCGATCAGATCCCGGAACCCCCAGCGCAGATACAGATTCTCGCCGGCACAGAGTGGAACGCGGGCATTCTGCTTGACCTCTCGCATGGCGGCCACGTTCTCAGGTGGAACCGGTTCTTCCAGCCAGAGGAGCTTGAACGGCTCCATTGCACGGGCGACGGCAATGCCGCTGGCGGTATCATACCGGCCGTGCATGTCGATACACAGATCGATGTTCGTTCCGACCGCATCTCGAACCGCGCCAACGCGCTCAACCATCCAGTCAATCTCTGGACCGGATGCATGCCAGTTCCAGCGGTCGTTTCGATATCCGGCTTGCGTCTCGTCAACATCAAATTTCAGGGCGTCGAACCCCATCTCCACGACCTGTCGCGCGCGATGAGCGTACGACTCCGGTCGAAAATCCTCCCCAGCGTGACTGTCGCAATAGAGCCGGACGGTATCCCGAAACTTCCCACCGAGAAGCTGATACACCGGAACGCCGAGAATCTTGCCGGCGAGATCCCAGAGAGCGATCTCGATCCCGGTCATCGCGGTAACTGTCGCTCCGGACATCGCGCCGTTGAACAGTTGAGATCGGCGCATCTTCTCGTAGAGCATATCGACGTTAAGCGGGTTCTCGCCGATCAGGAATCTCTTGAACGAATGAACGATTTGCGGGCACCCGTCAGTCCCGTGAATACATTCTCCGTTGCCAATGACCCCTTCGTCGGTGTAGATCCGGACGTAGGTTGAATAGCCGTGACCTTTGACTTCGGCCGTCCGGATATCAGAAATCTTCATTTGTCGTGCTCGCTTTCGCTAGTTTGATCCGGTCGATTTTCCGGTCTCGCGCTCGTATTCAGCTGCTTTTTCAACGGTCGGCGGATAATAATCATGCACGGAACCGCCCGCGTCGACCTTGCTCCGGATCCAGATCTCCAGCTCCTCCTTCTCCGGCCCCTTTTTCGCAACATGCTCAGCGAGGTCAATCGGCATCGCGATCGCTCCTTCGTCATCCGCCAGAATCACATCTCCGGGAATCACCTGGGCTCCTCCCATGTTGATCGGAAGATCGTGATCGACGGCGGCCAGCTCTCGCCCGCTCGCTCCGGGGTGCATTCTTTTACAGAACACCGGCAGTCCCACGTCTTTGACCGCGACGGTATCGCGCACTGAACCGTAGATCATCGCCGCGACAGCGCCACGCACGCGCATCCGAGTCGAGAGGATGTCGCCGATTATGCCGGCGGTCGGCAGACCGAGCGCATCAACACACATGATCTCGCCCGGCTGGAGCGATTCGATCGTGACGATCTCGGCGGACTTGCGACGGGCTTCAGGGTCATGGGGTCCCTGCGGCGCCCGACGCATCAGATATCGGCACGTTCGCGCGCGGCCGACAATGCGATTGCCCTCGCCGAGCTCGCGCAATGGCGCCAGTCCAAGCATGTAGGTGTTGCGCCAGCCCAGCTGATCGAGCAACTGGCATGCGGTCGCCGTGCTGACCTTCATCAAATCGCCGCGGATGAGCCCGATTCGTTGATCGATTTCTGCGATGTCAATACTCATGCCGGATCCTTTCTCTTCGCTTTTCACAGTTGAAGTCAATAGGAGATCGTGACCGGCGTCTCCAAATTGGCGGATTCGTTGGCGGCCATCACCAGTCGATGCGTTCGAACTGCGTCGTCATACGACTGACGCAGATTGGAGGGATCGCCGGATTCAATCGCATCGAACATCGCGAGCGACAGGTCACGCTCGGCATCGCCTCGCTTGCCGCTCCATTCGAGCGTTCCCTCCGGCGTCCGCCAGCGGCAGCCGGTCCAGTCGATCTCGGCCATCCCTTCCTCGGCGATGATTCTCAGTCCGCTGTCCC
>SKTL01000097.1 GCA_007122555.1 Thermomicrobiaceae bacterium
ACAAGTCGAAAGAGAAACCAGTTTATCTAAAGGACCACATTAACCAGTTTGACGAGTACATGAACCAAGCTGAGAAGCCGGTGCCGATCTTCCTAGTTATCGGGCCCGACTTCACGGACGATTCGCAGACCGAAGCCTTGCGCTATCATTCCCAGCGATTCGACAGGGATGTGGTGCTGATCACGGCCAAAGAGCTCAAAGCTCTGGCGGAGGAATGGAGTTCGCCGTCAAACAAGTTTCGCGATGACCCGTTCCCGCTCGGGTATTTGGCGGTCAGTGGGCGCTTCGACCGCGCGAGGCTGGGAAAGCTATTCTAGGTACGCCTACAGTGTTTTCGTAACGAAATGCACAACTTATTGAGCAGCCGAGGACTCGCAGGCAATGGTCAGCGCCTCGAGCCTGCCGTAGGCCTCGATGCCGCGATCCTCGCAGATCCGCAGGAAGATGATGCGGTCGATGGTGATCTGGACCGCGTAGTTGAGTTCCCGCTGCGTCAGGTCGTCGTTCCGCAGGGCGATGTTCCGGGCGAGCAGATCGCGCCAGTGCTCCAGGTCTTCCAGAAAGGCGTCATCGACCTCGGCCGTCCCGCGTTTCTTGCGGGTTGACTCCGCGTACTCGTCGAAGGAGCCCATCCGGATCGCTTCGGGCGAGAAGATGTCCGCGAGCTCCCGCCAGCGGTCGGCGAGCTCGGTGTAGTGGACGAGCATCACACGGGCGGTCGAGGCGGGGTCGGACTGGCCCGGCTTGATGCGGGTATCGTAGACGGCGATATGCTCGAAGTTGGTCAGGATGCTCAGTGGTAGCTTGGCCGACCAGGCGTAGCGGCGAAGTTGCCAGGCCGGGGCTGGATCTCTGCTGATGTCGACCGAGGGCGCCTTGGTTTCGAGAAAGAACTTGCGCACGCCGCCGATCCGGAACGAGTAGTCCGGGGCTTTGGTGGCCGCGCCAACCTTGATCGCGTCTTCATGGACGACGTCTTTGTAGGCCTCGGCGTACCCGGCCTCGTTGCGAACATCCCAGCCCAGCGCCATGAAAAGCGGATCGATGAAGGAAACCCGGAGTTCGGTCTCGTTGCTGCCGCCGGCGCGGTAGTGTTGTCGATGCCGCTCATACCGATGAATCAATGCGGTGAGATCAATGGACGTGTTGACCGACATACCTGCCCAATCAATATGTGTTCGCCTGTGTTGCGGGGAGTATAGCGCAGGGGGACGGGGAGCGTGAATGAGCCGGGCGGGGTCGGGCCCCCGTCGACGCATCCGTTATACTCGAGGGAGCGAACCGACGTCGATCTGAACGCGCGACATCTGGTTGAGGTCCTCATCATGAGCACCATCGTACGGTCGTTTCAACATGTCGAAGACCTGTTCCTGCACCCGGTTGCGACCCGGAGCGCCGGCGCGACCCGGCAACAGCCGGACGAAGACAGCCCGGTGCGCACGCCGTATCAGGTCGACCGCGACCGGGTCATCCACTCCAAAGCGTTCCGGCGGCTCAAGCACAAGACACAGATGTTCCTGGCGCCTGATGGCGACCACGTCCGCACCCGCATGACGCACACGCTTGAGGTGACGCAGATCGCTCGCACGATCGCCCGCGCCCTGCGCCTGAACGAGGATCTGGTCGAAGCGATCGGCATGGCGCATGACCTCGGTCACACCCCGTTCGGCCACGCCGGCGAGCGCGTGTTGAACGAGCTGCTTCCCGGCTTCATTCATGCCGAACAGTCGCTGCGCGTGGTCGATCGCATCGAGAAGGATGGTCGCGGCCTGAACCTGACGAACGACGTCCGCGACGGCATCATTCACCACTCGAAGCCAAAGGGGGCGATCACCGGCGAGGTTTCCGGCAGGCCGCCCACCCCGGAAGCCCAGATCGTGAAAATCAGCGACGGTATCGCCTACATCAATCACGACCTCGATGATGCGATCCGCGGCGAGCGCATTTCGCTGGAGCAAGTTCCGGACGAGGTCAATCAGGTGTTGGGAACCCGCCACAGTCAGCGAATCAACACCCTGGTCTGCGATATTGTTGACAGTTCCGCCCCGAGACTGGAAACCTGCCAGCCCGGCGATCAGGCGATTGTGATGTCAGAGCCGGTTCAGTCAGCGGCGGACGTCCTGCGAAACTTCCTGTTCGAGCATGTCTATGGACCGATCAATCAGGAACGGTCCACCATTCAGGCGCAGCGCATCGTGCAGGTGCTCTATGAAGAAGCCCTCAACAACCCGGAAACGATTCCGGAGGAATTCGCCCGCGACCTGGCGAACGAGCCAGTTGAGCGGGTCGCCGCCGATTACGTCGCCGGCATGACCGATCGCTACGCGCTCAAACGGTTTCAGGAGATCTATATCCCGACGTTCTGGTCAGGATAGTGACAGCCATGTCCAGTGACGCAGTTGAACAGATCAAAGATCGAATCGACATCGTTGATGTCATCGGTCAATCGGTGCAACTCCGCAAAGCGGGCCGGAGTTTCAAGGGCCTTTGCCCCTTCCATCAGGAGAAAACACCGTCGTTCATCGTGTTCCCGGACAGCCAGACGTTCCACTGTTTCGGCTGTCACGCCGGCGGAGATCTCTTCAATTACGTCATGCAGCAGGAACGCATCGATTTTTCGGAAGCCCTGAAAACGCTGGCGCGCCAGGCCGGGGTCGAGCTCGAGGAGCGCAAACCCGAT
>SKTL01000452.1 GCA_007122555.1 Thermomicrobiaceae bacterium
GACGGGATGTCAGTGTCGGTCGGCAACCATCTTCTGAACAGCACTCGCGAGCTTCCCGACGTCGCCCGCTCGTTACAGGCAAAGGGAAAAACGATCCTGTTGGTGACGGTTGACGGCGAGTGGGCCGGGGTGCTCGCCGCCGAGGATACGATTCGGGAGGAAGTCCCGGCGGCCCTGCAGCAGATACGCGAGCTCGGCATTTCCCGTATCACGTTGCTGACCGGGGACCATGATGCGGTCGGGTCCGCCCTGGCGTCGAAACTGGGAATCGACTATCAGGCGGATTTGCTTCCGGATGACAAGATCGAGGTGGTGAAGGAATACCAGAAACGCGGGCATACGGTAGTGATGATCGGCGACGGGGTCAACGACGCCCCGGCGATCGCCCAGGCGGATGTCGGCATTGCCATGGGTGTCGCCGGAACGCCGGTGGCGATCGAAGCGGCGCACATCGCCCTGATGCGGGATGACTGGATGCTGGTTCCGGATGTTCTCCGAACAGCCCGGCGAACGATGGGTATCGTCAAGGGAAATCTGGGATTCACGGTCCTCTACAACGTCACCGGTCTGACGCTGGCCGCGTTCGGTTTCCTGCCGCCCGCGCTGGCCGCCGCGGCCCAGGCAATCCCGGACCTGGGGATCATGGGGAACTCCTCGCGCTTACTGCGGCAGGGCGGGAAGCCGAGAACGTCGGATCACAACGTAGATTCGATCGATCGGAAACCGGCGCCGACAGCTGACACCTTCTCGTGATCTTACGCAAACGGCAAACGCTGCCAGGACTTCACCGTCGGACCGATCGATTCTTCCTCGTAGCTGAGATGCTCCAGCAGGTGATCCGCCAGCCGGGAGAGCGCGTCGACTGTCGCCTGTCGATGTTCCGGAGCGTCGTCCGTCATCAGCGTGCGGGTTGCCGTGTTGACCGCTTCGATGTGGGTCGCAATCTCCCGATGGTCAGCTTCCAGTTTGTCGACCACATCGTCCATTCCAGGATCTGATCGCCGGATCGCCGGAAAGAAGGCCTGGTCTTCGAGGGTGTGATGCGCGTGAACAAACCGGCAGAAATAGAGACAGTTGGCCCGGAACTTCCAGAGCGGACTGTTGGTCTGCAAATCTCCGATCTGACCGACAACGTCCTCGGCAGCCATCCCGTTTCCGACGTCGGTCGCCAGCTTCTGCACGGCGCTCAGATCACGTCGCAGCATGCCGTGCACCCAGAGCAGCTCCTGGAACAAGGCCTCGCCGGGCGAATGCGGTTGCGGATCTCCGTTGATGTTGGCCATTCGAATCCCGTTCATCGGAGCGCGCCAGCGTTCAGCCCAGGTTAAGCTACCATGTCGGACAGACACACGTCATCGTTCGTCCTGCTACTCGATAACGCGAAACGGAGCGAGCCATGCCCGACTATGGTCACGAACTCGAATTCGGTTACTTTCTCAACCCGGATGCGAAGAACCCGGAAGGCGCGCTCGACACCGCCCGGTTCGTCGACGAGCTCGGTTACGATCTGATCGGCATACAGGATCATCCCTACCTGGAAACGCACCTCGACGCCTACTCGCTGCTGGCGATGGTGCTGGCGGTCACTGAACGGGTGCGCGTCTTCCCGGACGTCACCAACATGCAGATGAGACAGGCGGCGCTCGTCGCCAAAGCGGCCGCCAGCATGGATCAGCTCAGCGGCGGACGGTTCGAGCTCGGACTCGGCGGCGGGGCGCCCGCGTACGCAGACAAAGCGGTCGCAATGGGAGCCAGCCCGATGAGCCCGGGCGACACGGTGGATGCGCTGGAAGAGACGATCGCTGTTTGCCGGGCGCTCTGGTCGGGCAAACCTGATGCGCGAGTCACCGGCGTCTTCCATCAGCTGACCGGCATTCAGGGCGGTCCGAAGCCGGCGCACGACATGGATATCTGGGTTGGCGCCTCGGGACCCCGTATGCTCCGTTTGATCGGGCAGGCGGCGGACGGCTGGGTGATCCCGTTGATGCAATACATGCCTCCGGGAACCGCGGCCGAGAAGAGTCTGATCATCGATGAATCGGCTCGCGCGAACGGGAGAGATCCGGCAGACATCCGCCGTCTTTACAACTGCATCGGCGGCTTTACCGAGAAGGCGAAATCCGGCATGGCGGGCGATGACACGAAGATCTCCGGACCGGTGGATCACTGGGTTGATGTCCTGACGCATCAGGCGGTCGATTACGGGTTTGGAACGTTCATTCTGATCGGTCCGCCGAATCCGGAAAAGCTCAAAACGTTCATTAGCGAGGTTGCGCCGCGCGTTCGAGAACGCGTCTCCGAGCGCCGTAGCGGATAGGAAACCTGCCCCAATGACACGAGTGTTGATTATCGCGGACATGGAAGGCGTTACCGGGCTGGAACGCTACGAGCAGTGTGTCCGCGGGCATCCCGAGTACGCAGAAGGCGTTCGCCTGCTGTGTGGCGAAATCAATGTGATCGCGGACAGCGCACTGTCGTCGGGCGCCCGATCGGTCTCTGTCATCGACTGGCACGGCGGCGGCGGAAACATCGACCGTGATCAACTCGACGCCCGGGTGGACGTCGTCGCCGAAGACCTGGCTCCCGGCTACGACCTGGCGATGCTGATCGGCTTTCATCCGATGGCTGGCGACCCGAATGGGTTCATCAGCCACACGATGCGACAGGGGCTGGC
>SKTL01000036.1 GCA_007122555.1 Thermomicrobiaceae bacterium
CAGGCTGTGATTTTTATCAGCATTCTGTTGTTTGGCCTCCTGTATGAATGGAAGAAGGGGGCGCTCGAATGGGCATAGAAGACCGGTTCGAGAAGAGCATCCTGACGACAAGCGTCGATTCCGTGTTCAACTGGGCGCGGCGCTCGAGCCTCTGGTGGCTGCAGTTCGGCCTGGCCTGCTGTGCGATCGAGATGATCAGCGCGGCCATGCCCCGCTTTGACATCTCCGAACGTTTCGGAATGCTCTATCGGGCATCCCCGCGACAAGCCGACCTGATGATCGTCTCCGGGACGGTGACCAAGAAGATGGCGCCGGTAGTCCGGCAGCTGTACGACCAGATGGCCGAGCCGAAGTGGGTGATCAGCATGGGTAGTTGCGCGAACATTGGCGGCCCGTTCGATACCTATGCAGTTGTGCAGGGTGTCGATCAGGTTATTCCGGTTGATGTTTACGTACCGGGATGCCCGCCACTGCCGGAAGCGCTCTATTACGGGGTGCTTGAGCTGCAAAACAAGGTCATCCGCTATGACACCATCGCCAGGAAGCAAAGCGTTGATGAGGCCGAGGCGTTCCGCGAACAGTCGCGAGCCGAGGCTCAGGCGGAACTCGGTCCGCGGCGGTAGCGAATCGTACGCGTGAGGCCAACGGGCCTTTCGATTGAGGCAGGTTGATGGCTGAGGAACAGCAAACAGGCGGACCCGCCGATTCTCCTGGACGCCGCATTTGGGCGACCGGCCACTGGGGCCCGACCGAGCCCGAGGAACATCCAGCGGTTATCGCCGTGCGGGAGCGCTTCCCGGACAGCTTCGTCGACGCCGTCAACTTTCGGGACGAGATGACGATCCGCGTTGATCGACCCGCGTTGCGCGAGATCGTGTTGTTCCTTCGCGATGAGTCATCGCTCCGCTACAACTTTTTGAGTGACCTGACCGCGGTCGACATGTTGAGGCTGCGCGATAATCCTCGATTCGATGTCGTCGTTCAGCTGTATTCAATACCTCGACGCCAGCGCTTGCGAGTGAAGGCTGCGTTTAACGATGGCGATCCTGTGCCGTCGATGACGCTTTTGTATGAAGGGGCGAACTGGCTGGAGCGGGAAGCGTACGACATGTTTGGAATTGTCTTTGAAGGTCATCCAGATCTGCGACGGATGTTGCTTCCGGATGATTGGGACGAAGGCCATCCCCTGCGAAAAGACTATCCGCTGCGTGGGTATCGCGAGTATGTGCAGCCAGGGTTTGAAAACCCGGCGCCACGGGTTCGTTCACGATTCCGGAGGCCCTAGCCGATCATGTCGCTGGAAATATCTCAGGGAACACCGGTTGAAATAAGCGAGGAACGCGCGCTGACCGACAGCCGGCGGCAGATGGTCCTCAACATGGGTCCGCAGCATCCGAGCACCCACGGAGTGCTTCGCGTGATCCTGACGATGGAAGGCGAAACGATCGTCGGATGCGACCCGGTTCTGGGGTATCTGCATCGTGGAGTCGAGAAGCTCGGCGAGACGCACCGGTATTCGCAGTTCGTGCCGTGGACAGACCGCACCGATTATGTGGCGGCGCCCTCCAACAACCTGGGGTACATTCTCGCGGTGGAGCGCCTCTGCGGAATCGAAGCGCCGGAACGCGCTACGTACTGGCGCATGATCATGGGAGAACTCGCCCGCCTCGCCTCTCATCTTGTCTGGCTTGGCACCCATGCGCTCGACATCGGCGCACTGTCCATGTCGCTCTACTGCTTCCGCGAGCGTGAGCTCATTCTCGATATCTTTGAGACATTCTGCGGCGCGCGCCTGACCACGAACATGATGGAAATGGGCGGCTTTTCTCGGCCTATACCGGACAATCTCCCGGGGATGGTGCGCGACTTCTGCAACATCTTCCCCGAAAAGCAGGTCGAGTATGAGTCATTGCTCTCGGCGAACCCGATCTGGCTCTCCAGGACGCGCGGCGTCGGGGTGATCGAGCCGGACGCGGCGATCTCAATGAGCCTGACGGGCGCATGCCTGCGTGGTTCAGGCATCAATTATGACGTTCGCAAGGCGACGCCGTATCTCTACTATGACCGGATGGATTTTGAGGTTCCGCTCGGAACACGGGGCGATGTCTATGACCGCTACCTCGTGCGCATGGAAGAGATGCGCCAGTCCATCAGCATTATCGAGCAGTGCCTGGATCAGATGCCGACTGACGGTCCGCTCTCGCTGACTGAATCACCGTACGTCATCCCGCCGCACGACAGCGTGATGAAAACGGCGGAGGATATGCAGCGGCACTTCATCTGGGTGATCAAAGGGTTTTCCCCGCCGAAGGGCGAGGTTTATCAGGCGATCGAGCACTCCAAGGGCGAGCTCGGCTACTATGTTGTCAGCGACGGGACGCCGATTCCCTACCGGGTTCGATTGCGAACGCCCGACTTCGTTAACCTGCAGTCATTGCCGTATATGGCGCAGGGGGCGGCGCTTGCTGATGTTGTCGCGCTTATCGGGACGATCGATATCGTGCTCGGGTCGGTTGACCGCTAGTCAATCGGGGCCATTCGATGTTCACCGAGTGCTCAGATGCGGTAAAGTTCCGCTCGGGGAATACGGAGCGCGGTTGGCGCTCCGTTGTCGTGTGAGACGGCGCAAGGCGATCCGACCGGGATCGCGGGAAACGATTGACGAGGCGAAGACCGGCGCGGACTTCGCTGGAGCGGTGCGGTAACGGCATCGACAGGTTGCCGCCGAAATCGCACGGGGATCTTGAGGTAGGGGCGTAAGCGTGGACGCAAACCTGTTGTCCAGTTACATCTTTGCAGTAGTCGTCCTCAACGTGTTGCTGGGCCTGATGGCCTACATGACATATCTCGAACGTAAGCTCATGGCGGCGATGCAGGATCGCGTCGGCCCCAACCGCACCGGCCCTGTCGGGCTGCTGCAGCCGATCGCCGACGGCATCAAACTCCTCGTTAAAGAAGACATCATTCCGAAACACGCGGACCGCCGGATTTTCCTGCTCGCGCCGCTGCTCAGCTTCGTGCTGGCGCCGGTCGCTGCTGCGGTCATTCCGTTTGGCGATTCGATCACCGTGTTCGGCCACGAAGTCAATCTCTACGTGGCGGATATCAACGTCGCCGCGCTGTACTTCCTGGCAATAGGTTCGATGGGCGTCTACGGCATTATCCTGGGCGGGTACGCGTCGGCGAACCGATATTCGCTGCTCGGTGGCCTCAGATCCGCAGCCCAGGTAATCAGCTACGAGATCATTCTCGGACTGTCGCTTGTCGGTGTGTTCATCCTTTCCGGTTCGCTCAGCCTTGTTGAGATCGTCAATCAGCAGAGCGAGACGCTCCATCTCGGGCCGCTCCAGTTGCCGAACTGGTTCATTCTGAGTCAACCGCTGGCGTTCGTGATCTTCCTGATCGCCGCAGTGGCGGAGACGAACCGGGCCCCGTTTGACCTCCCGGAGGCCGAGACTGAGCTGATCGGCGGCTTCCATACCGAGTATTCCGGCTTCCGCTTCTCGTTCTTCTTCCTGGCGGAGTACATCAGCATGATTGTTATCTCGCTCTTCGGGGCGACGATCTTCCTGGGCGGCACCGACGGGCCGATCCGGGATGGCGTCTGGTGGCTGGCGTTGAAGGCCTTCATCTTCCTCTTCTTCTACATCTGGCTTCGGACGACCGTGCCGCGGTTCCGATATGACCAGCTCATGGGGCTCGCCTGGAAGGTGCTGCTCCCGCTGGTGCTGATCAATATCCTGCTGACCGGATTCATCCGGCTGTGGGGCCTGGGGATGCTGTAGTGGGGAAAGGCGAAACGGCAACGGTTCATGGCCGCTGAAGTACTGGTCTTCAATCTATTGTCCGGGATCGCGATTGTCTCCGCTGCGGCGATGATCATGATGCGCAATCCGGTTCACAGCGCGATTGCGCTGGTGATCACCTTTGTGAACGTCGCCGCGGTGTTCATCATGCTCCGCGCGGAGTTCCTCGCAGTTGTCCAGATTATCGTCTATACCGGCGCGATTCTGGTCCTGATCTTGTTCGTGCTTATGCTCGTGAATCCGGATGAGCTTCCGGATTTCCACGGCGCAAGACCGATGCAGCAGATCTTTGGATTTGGTCTGGGGATCATATTGCTTGCTGAGATCGCGGTCGCCATCCTGACCCGGACGGTTGTGGCTGAACCGGGACCGTGGACAGAGGACGGGATGGCCGCTGTCGGCGGGAACGTTCAGGCGATCGGACAGGTGCTCTATTCGGGCTACGTCCTGCCGATCCAGGCAACCGCGCTGGTGTTGCTGGCGGCGACCATCGGCGCCCTGTTTCTGGGCCGCCCCGATGAAGACGAGGAGCCGACGCCGAGCCGCCGGACAGTGGCGACGATCTCACTGGCCCACACCCGGGGATCTGATCAGGATGAGATTCCGGCGCTGAGCTCGGCGAATATCAAGCATGAGGCGGGTGACCGAGATCTGATCATGGCGCGAGACGCCGATGAGTTCACATCGACGCCTGAAGACGATCAGAAGGGGCAGCAAGAGTGAACGAGTTGATGCCTGAACATTTCATGTTTCTCAGCGCAGCGTTGTTCATCATCGGCATGGTCGGTGTTCTGACGCGCCGAAACGTGCTGGTGATCTTCATGTGTGTCGAACTGATGCTGACTGCGGTGAATATCAGCTTCATCGGATTCGCCTGGGAGTTCAGCCAGCTGACCGGGCAGATATTTGCGCTGTTCATTATCGCCATCGCCGCCGCTGAGGCTGTTATCGGGCTCGGGATCATCATGGCGTTGACGCGCCAGCGCGACACCGTTGATATCGATGAAGTCCGGGAGCTGCGACAATGAGTCGAGCAGCTACCGAGCGAACGTGGGGGAACCGGGACGCTATGGGGAGTCGCAACTGATGTCCAGTTGGCTTTTTCTGATACCGCTCTTGCCGCTGGCGGCGGCGGTTATCAATTTTCTCTTTGGACGCTGGTTCCTGCAGCACGCGTCGCAGTGGATCGCGACATTGGCGGTGGCTGCGTCGTTTGTGCTCAGCATTCCGGTGTTTCTCCAGATTGCGTCTGATGAACAGTCGATCTCACAGCATCTCTACACCTGGATTCCGGCCGGCGACTTCAATATTCCGGTAACCCTGTTTGTTGACCAGTTGACCGCGACAATGCTGCTTGTCGTAAGCGGAGTGGGCCTGCTGGTTCACATCTATTCGATCGGCTATATGCACGGGGACCCGGGCATCTACCGATTTTTCTCGTATCTGCCGCTGTTCGTGTTCTCCATGCTGATGCTGGTGCTGGCGGACAACTTCCTGGTGCTGTTCGTATTCTGGGAAGCGGTGGGCCTCTGCTCGTTCCTTTTGATCGGCTTCTGGTATCGGCGTCGCTCTGCCGCCAGCGCGGCCAAGAAAGCATTCATTGTCAACCGTGTCGGCGATTTCGGGTTCGGGATCGGTATCCTGCTCATCTTTGTTACCTACGGGACGATCGAATACGCCGGCGTTTTTGGTCAGGTCGGAGACGCCACGCAGACGACGATCACGGTCATCGCACTGCTTCTGTTCACCGGCGCGATCGGGAAGTCTGCTCAACTGCCGCTATTCGTCTGGCTTCCGGACGCCATGGAAGGTCCGACGCCGGTGTCCGCGCTAATCCACGCGGCGACGATGGTCACCGCTGGTATCTTCGTGATCGCACGGGCGTATCCGATCGTAAGTCAGTCAGCCGACGCCATGCTGGTGATCGCGATCATCGGTGCGGCGACGGCATTCATTGCGGCGACGATCGCTGTCACGCAGTACGACATCAAGAAGGTTGTCGCCTATTCAACGGTGAGTCAGCTCGGCTTCATGGCGTTTGCGCTCGGATCGGGAGCCTGGATCGCTGCGATTTTCCACCTGGTGACGCACGCATTCTTCAAGGGTCTGCTGTTCCTCGGCGCCGGGAGCGTCATCCACGGCATGCACGAAGAGCAGGACATGCGGAAGATGGGCGGGCTCAAGAAGTACATGCCGTTGACCTACTGGACATTCCTGATCGGCGCCGCCGCGAACGCCGGGATCATCCCGCTGGCGGGCTTCTGGAGCAAGGACGAGATCATTCTCGGTACCTGGCTCGGGGATCAGCCGATCATTATGGTGGTCGCATTTATAACTGCGTTCTTCACGTCGCTCTACATGTTCCGTGCGGTGTTCATGACGTTCCACGGGGAAGAGCGATTCGACGCCGAGCAGGTGCACCCGCATGAATCGCCACGGGTGATGACGATACCGCTGGTTGTGCTGGCGTTCTTTGCGGTCACGGTCGGGTTTATCGGTTTCCCGCCAGAAGACGGCTGGTTCCATCACTTCCTTGATCCGGTATTCCCGGGCATGCCGCACCCGGATGTCGCCTGGAGCACCATCGTTCTGTTTGCGGCGATCTCGACCGTCATCGCGCTCAGTGGCCTCTATATCCAGTACATGGCTTATGTGAAGCGGTCAATCAGTCCACGCGGCATTTCCGAGCTGCTCGGGCCGCTGTACAAGCTGGCCGCCAACCGCTGGTATCTGGACGAGATCTACGATGTGCTGATCGTGCGGCCGCTCGTAGCGTTTTCGATGTTCCTGTGGCGCTTTGTCGATGCACAGGTGATCGATGGAACGGTCAACGGTGTTGGTTCGCTGGTGACGTACACGAGTAATCAGTGGCGGCGGGCGCAGACCGGATTGATCGCCAACTACGTATTTGCGATTGCGCTGGGCGCGGTGATAATCATCGGCGCCTTTATGATCTTCGGTAGTAATCTGTTCGAGTAAGGCGCGCGAGGGTGCGCCGATACCGATTCGTCGGTAAAGGGAGTACATCTTTTGGACTCGTTACCGATTCTCAGTTTGATGACCTATAGCCCGCTCGCGGGCGCGCTGGTGATCCTGCTCTGGGTCAATGCTCCGGCAAACGCTGCCCGGTGGATTGCGCTTGTCGCGGCCTCCGCCTCGCTGGTCTTCTCGCTGATCATGCTGGCGATGTTCGATCGTGGAGAAAGCGGCATGCAGCTGACGGAGTCGTTCCGCTGGCTGCCCGATGTCGGTATCGAATATCAGCTCGGCGTTGACGGCATCAGCCTGCCGCTGATTATTCTGACAACGCTCCTGGTTGTCATCTCGATTATTGCGTCCTGGGACGCCATCCAGACGCGGGTCCGCGAGTACATGATCGTCATGCTGTTGCTGGCGACCGGGATGATCGGCGTCTTTGTCAGTCTCAACCTCTTCCTGTTCTACATTTTCTGGGAAGTGGTGCTGATTCCGATGGCGCTGATGATCGGAATCTGGGGAAGCGCCAACCGGATCTACGCTGCAGTCAAGTTCTTCCTCTACACCCTGGCGGGTAGTTTGTTGATGCTGGTCGCGATCGTGGCGACCTACCAGAGCTACTTCGAGCAGACCGGCGAACGAACGCTGAACGTGCTCCAGTTGACACAGGGTGATTACAGCACGGACTTCCAGATGTGGGTGTTCCTGGCGTTCTTCCTGGCGTTTGCGATCAAGATCCCGCTCTGGCCGTTCCACACATGGTTGCCGGACGCTCACGTTGAAGCGCCGACGGCGGGTTCCGTGCTGCTGGCCGGCGTGCTGTTGAAGATGGGCGGTTACGGCCTGATCCGATTCAACCTTCCGATGTTCCCGGATGCGTCCGAAGCGTTCGCGCCGCTGATTGTCGTGTTGTCGGTGATTGCGATCATTTACGGCGCGTTCGTGGCGCTCGTGCAAACCGATCTCAAGAAGCTGGTCGCCTATTCATCAGTAAGCCATATGGGATTCGTCACCCTCGGGATCTTCGCCTTCAATGCTCAGGGGATGTATGGGGCGATGATTGTGATGATCTCACACGGCCTGGTCACGGGCGCGCTATTCCTGCTGGTGGGCGTCGTCTACCACCGTGCGCACACGCGCTTGATTGAGAAGTTGGGCGGGTTGGCGACGAATATGCCGATTTACGCCTCATTCTTCGGACTGTTCATGCTTGCGTCGCTCGGGCTTCCGGGTCTGAGCGGGTTCGTCGGAGAGTTCCTGGCGATCCTTGCGGCGTTTCGCGAGTATCAGCTGGCCGGGATCATCTCGATGGCGGTTGTCATCCTCTCCGCCTGGTACATGATGTGGATGTTCCAGCGTGTCGTCTGGCAACGTGCGCCCGGAGAGCCGCCAGATCCCGATGATCCGGAGTTGAAGCTCGCCAACGGGGACGCGCCGCCGACGGTCGCCGGTGGATCTGGCGATCATCATGAAGACGTCGATCCGCGCACGCTAACTGACGTGAATGCGAAAGAGATTCTAACGCTTGCGCCGCTCGCGGCACTGACGATCTGGATTGGCGTACAGCCCGGCCCGTTTATGGATCTGATGCGGCCCGCGCTGGAAGCATTGCTGCAGCCGTTCGGCGGGACTGGTTTCTAGGACGTAGACGCTGGCTGGTCAGTGCGTTCCGGACGCAGACTGAACGCGGAGCAAGTCGATAGCCGGCCGCCACCGTGTGGCCCATCTATAGGTCGATTGCAAGGAGTAACGAGTGCCACTGGAACTGGTTCATCCAGAATGGGGATTGATCGTTCCCCTGTTGATAATGGTTGGAACGATCTTCGCGCTGCTCGTCGCCGACCTGATCCTGCCTCGAGATAACCAGGGAGCGGTTGCCTGGGTCGCGCTGGCGGGGCTTGTCGCATCGCTGGCATCCCTGCTCACAATCGACTGGACTGCCGGTGAATCGACCTTCAACGGCATGTTCCGGGCGGACTCGTTCAGCCTGTTTATCAATATCGTTGTCCTCGTCGCCGGGATTCTGGCGGTGCTCATCTCGTCATCCTACGTTCAGTCGCTCCAGGAGCGGGGCACAATGCCGATGCCCGAGTACCTGGTGCTCGTGATGTTTTCGATCCTCGGAGCGATGCTGGTCGGCGCCGCTGGAGATCTCCTGATCATCTTCATCGGAATCGAGATGGGATCGCTGGCGGTCTACGTCCTGACCGGTTTTGCGCGACGGCGCATGACCTCGATCGAGGGCGCGCTCAAGTACTTCCTTCTCGGCGCCTTCGCCTCGGCAATTCTCGTGTTTGGTATGGCCTGGATTTACGGGTCGACCGGCACAACGTCGATTCCGGAGATATCCCAGCAGGTTGGCGCGATCATGGCTGGCGAACAGCTGCCGGAACCGGCCCTGCTCCTGGCGTTGCTGCTGTTGGCCGTCGGCCTGGCGTTCAAGATCGCCGCAGTGCCGTTTCATATGTGGACGCCGGACGCCTATCAGGGCGCCCCGACGCCGGTCAGCGCCTACATGTCGGTTGTTCCGAAGGTCGCCGGGTTTGCCGCTCTGGCGCGGGTGCTGGCCGAGGGACTTGGTCCGCTGAGCGAGACATGGTTGCTGCTGATCGCTATTCTGGCGATTATCACGATGTTCTACGGGAACGTCGTTGCGATTTCACAGCGCGATGTGAAGCGCATGCTCGCCTATTCGTCGATTGGTCACACCGGCTATATCCTGGTCGGGCTCGCCGCGTTTAGCGAAGATGTGCCGATCGAGATGAGTATCGGCAGCGTGCTGTTCTACCTGTTCGCCTACACATTCATGAATATCGGGGCGTTTGCGGTTGTCACCTGGTTGCAGCATCGCGGACAGGGCGTTGATCTGGATTCGTTCAATGGGCTGGGTGTTCGCAGCCCGCTGACCGCGCTTGCGATGACCGTCTTCATGTTCTCGCTGATGGGCGTGCCGCCGCTTATCGGGTTCTATGCAAAGTACTACGTTATTCTGGCTGCGATCGAAGCCGAGATGATCTGGCTTGCCGTGGCGGTGGTGCTGGCGAGCGCGGTTTCGGCGGTCTTCTACCTGCGGGTCGTTGTCGCGATGTACTTCAACGACGCTGAGGGCGAGTGGCGGCCGCAAACCACTCCAATGCTCGGGTTCGGGTTGATGATTATGGCGGTGGGTACGATTGCGCTCGGGTTCTTCTCGGGACCAGTGCTTGATCTGGCGATGAACTGGGTTGACGCATTTGACGTCTAGCCGGCGCCGAAAGAGTGGAAGAGTCCGGGCTCCGGTCTCTCTGCGTGGCAGACGTCAGCACGCTGGATCTTCGCAGGATGTGATTTCCGCGTCGCCTTCGTTACTGACGAGGAACGCCGGACGATTTCGACCTACGTGTGATGGGCCAATGATTCTGACACGCGATGTAGATTACGTTGAACGGACAAGCAGACAATGGATACTCGCCGGCAGGACAACGCTCAGTCGCCAGATCAGCATCTCGACATAAGTGATCTC
>SKTL01000458.1 GCA_007122555.1 Thermomicrobiaceae bacterium
ACTCGCTTTAGCTAACCGATATCCTTTACCTGCAGCAGATCCCGGCAGAGCAGCGCAACCCGGAGCAACAGGCGATCATGCGGATTGGCGAGATCGCGCCCACTGAGCTCGCCGATCCGATTGATCCGGTATGAGAGCGTGTTTCGATGAACGCTGAGTATCGCCGCGGCATCGGCGACTGATCCACCGCTGGAGAGATACGCCTGCAACGTGTCGATCAGCTTGGTTCCCCGACGTCGGTCGTATTCCTCGAGCTGTCCCAGCAATTCCTGCTTGAAGCTCTCCACGACCGGATTGCCCCAGAGGTGATAAAGGAGTCCGAAGACGCCGATGTCGTCAAGCGAATCGGCTCTGACGACTGTCCCGCTGATCACGCCAGCCTCAACCAGCCCCAGGGCGAATCTGGCCTGCCGAAGTCCGGCGGACGCTTCCACAACGGTTGGAACCGGCTCGGCCAGCGCGATAATCGGTTTCGATGGATGATCCCGGCTGCTCATACGGGCGAGGCGCCGATCCAGCTCATCGCATTCGAGCTCGGCCAGGAGAAACGCGATCGTATCGTCCAGTTCCGCGCGCTCCGCGGTGCGCAGGCCGCCAAGCAACTGATCTGCGAGGCGCATCGTGGTTTCGGCGTCGCCGCTCGTCGTGATCAGGCCGATCCGGACCGGTTTAGCTGGATCAATCCCCAGCCCCCGCGCACGGGCGATTATCGCGGAATCCGACGCGAGTCGCCCTTCCAGCAGCTCGGTGATCGCTTGCTGGCGAGCGCTTCGGGCGCCCAGAGCGTCTCCCTGGGCGAGGACGATCGCCGCAGTTCCCGCCGTCTGGGTCAGGACCAGTCTGTCCACTTCGGTCAGCATTCCCGCCTGAGCGCTCACCGTCAGAAAGGCGTTGCCCGAGGCCGTCATCAAGGGAACGACCAGGCGCTCCCGGCCACTCCGTCGGCTCATCATTACTGGCCCGCCGGACTGTCGGGCAATCTCCAGTTCATCATTCGTCGCCGGCTCGATCTGTTCGCCTGCATCGCCGCCCTGCGCTATGCCCTGGCCGTGAGCGTCCTGAAGAACAACCGAACGCCCGGCAATTACAGCGGCGACATCGAGAATTCCTTCGATTCCACGGGGATCCATCGCCGCCTGCGACAGACGGCGGGAAAGATCGTTTCCCAGACGGTACAGCTCGGCCCGCCGTTCGGTCAGCAGCCGGTTGAGCGTGCTTTCAGCATCCTGCGGGAATGGCGCGGGCATCGTTACCATCGGGAGCAGTTCCAGCGGTTCCTCGCTGAATCCGGGTTCGGTCAGCACCGCTGAGATGTGCTGATCGGCGAGCATTCCGAGCAATTGTTCACGCGTGATCGTTTGCGCCTCTTCGATCTGGGTGAGGACCCGGCGAGAAAGAACCACCAGCTCATCCCCACGCAGCGGCGGGAGGAGCGGCGGAGAGGTGCGCACCGATACCACCCAGGAGAGACCGCGGTCGAGCGCCGCGTCCAGCGTCATCGAAGTTGGGGGATGGACCTGTAGCCGGCGATCCCAGCGACAGAGGTCGCGCAGGGTGATTTCAGGCATCACGGCGCTCCCGTCGTCGACCGCGTGTCTCCGCAAACGAACAGGTAACGGTGCTATGGCAATCGGGATGGCCGTGGGCGGGCAGGATACAACGCCTGAATTCAGACGGAACCACCGTCCATCGATCCAATTGGCCGCCTGCTGGACGGGTGGATGGCCCCGTGAATGGATGTTTCATAACCTTCTGGCAAACGATAGAATCAATTGGACTGGGCCAATGGAGGGCTGAATGTTGGTTGAACTGGATCGGGAGAGCGATCTTCCGCTCTATCTGCAAATCAGTAACCAGATCCGGGAACGGATCCGCACGGGCGATCTTCCGGCCGGGAGCAAGCTGCCTCCGGAGCGTCGCCTCGCTGCCATGCTCGGCGTTAACCGAACGACGATCGTCACCGCCTATCGGGAGCTCGCCGCCGATGGGCTGGTTGAGGGTCATGTCGGCCGCGGCACCGTCGTTTCCGATCCAGATCCGGATTCCGGTCAGTCCCACATTCATCTCCAGATCCCCTGGAGCCAGTTGTTCACGTCGACGACCGAGGTGATGAACGATCCGCTGTTGCGCGATACGACAATGATCTCATCGCGCCCGGATGTCATTTCGCTGGCGACAGGTATCCCGTCACCGGAACTCTACCCGATCGAACTCATTCGCGGCTTGTTAGACGAAGCCTTGCACACTGCCGGGCAGTCGCTCCTGCAACATTGCCCCACCGAAGGGTACGGGCCGCTGCGGAGCGCCCTTGGGCAGTGGATGGCTGGCGACAGCCGCCCGGTTGACCCGGAGAATGTGCTCGTCGTGGCTGGTTCGCAGCAAGGTCTCTATCTGCTCGCCCGGACGCTGCTTGATCCGGACGATCTGGTGGTTATCGAGTCGCCGACCTATCTCGGCGCGCTCCAGGTCTTTCGGGCTGCCGGGGCCCGGCTCCTGCCTATCCCGGTCGATAACCAGGGGATGCGCGTTGGCCTGCTGGAAGACCTGCTCGCCCGGCGGCGGCCGAAACTGATCTACACCCTCCCCAGTTTCCAGAACCCGAGCGGCGGAGCGATGAATCTCGATCGGCGGCAGCGCCTGCTTGATCTGGCCGAGCGCTACCGGATTCCGG
>SKTL01000101.1 GCA_007122555.1 Thermomicrobiaceae bacterium
ATCTTCCCGCGATGCGATACCTGCGGAATGATATCGAGCTCGTGGCGGTGGCGGATGTCCGCGCCGAAGCCGCCGAGGCCGCGGTACGGGAGTTCGGCGCCGAGACCTGGTATTCCGACTATCACGAACTACTGGAACGTGACGACATTGATTTCGTTGATATCTGCACCCCGGAGTTCCTGCACTGCGAGCAGGTCGTGGCCGCCGCCCAAGCGGGCAAGCACATCCTCTGCGAGAAGCCGATGGCGGCCACGGTCGCCGAGGCCGATCGTATGATCGCGGCGGCGAAATCCGCCGGGGTCACGCTGATGATCGGGCACAGCCGGCGGTTTACTGATCGCTACCGTCACGCGTGGGCCGCGGTCGCCGAGGGAAAGATCGGCAACGTGCAGCTCGTGCGCGAGAATGAACGTCGCCCGATTGCGATGTACTCCGCTCTCGATCTGAACACCGGATACTGGTCCCCGAGCGGCGAGCGTCCCTGGATCGCTGATCCGAAGTACACGCAGGGCGCCGCGCTGACGAACGCGGTTCACGAGATGGACCTTGCGCGCTGGTTCGCCGGTTCGGATGCGGACGCTGTGCAGGCGGAGTCGCGGATCGCCGGAGACGGTGTCGAGGTCGCCGATTTCCTCTCCTACACGATCACTTTCAAGAATGGCGCAATTGGCGCGGCCGAGATCGTCAACAACCTGCCGGCGTCGTACCCCTATTTTCATATGCTCGAGATCTTCGGTGATCAGGGGTATGTCAAAGCGGATGATCCGGCTCAGACTCCGTATGAGATCTGGCGCGAAGCCGGGATGAGCTATCCGGCGAATTTCGATCAGCTATTGCACATCGATAACGCCTATATCCGAGAGATCGGATGGTTCGTCCGGGCGATTCAGTTCGGGGCTCCTCCTCCGCTCGACCCCTGGGATGCTCGCCAGGCGCTGGCGTTGTCGCTGGCCGCCGTGGAATCGAGCAAGACAGGACGCAGGGTATCTCTCTCCGAGCTGGAGCCGGGCGGAGGCGCATCGTGAGCAATGAACCGACGTTGACGATCGCTGGGAACAATGATCTGGCCTCGGAAACCGCCCGTCACGCTATCGCATCCGGCGTCGCCGATCCGGTCTACCTCTGGAAGTCAATAGACGCCCCACTCGTCAGTGCGGCGCCTGCCCTCATTCTGGCGGACGCCGATGAGCGGGCCGGCTTTGCCCGTGCCGCGCTCGGCGCCGGCATTCCGGTCGTGTCGCTGCCGATAGACAATCCGGATGATGCGATCGTTCAGGCGATGCTCGACGGCAGGCTTCGGCTGATGAGCCGCCTGCACGGGCTTCCGGCGCTGGACCGGCTGTACACAGATTGTGAAGCGGAGCTGTACGGGCGACGATACGGCGTTTTCGCTGCTCATCGATTGCCTCGAAACGCGGTTCAGGATCTCGAACCGGCGCTGTGCGATCTCGTTGTATATGTTGCGTCGCTGATTGACAGCCCGCTCGTCCGCCTGAGCGCGACGACCTCGAATCTGGACACCTCCTCGACGGCAGCCTGGTTCCTGCTGGCGCGATTTGCTGATGACACGATCGCGACGATCGAGGTTGGCGCGATGCTTCCCGAGGCCGACGACGCGGGTGGGGAACTGCTGGTGGAAGTGACCGGATCGGATGCGGTGCTCAGGGCTGAACCCGAGCGGCAATCGATTCTCGTCAACAGATCCGGCGGCCACGAGTGGATGGCCTGGTATGCTGCGGCGCCGGAGTTCCTCTTGCGGAGAGCCGTGTCGCTGCTGAAGCTACCTGATCCCTCATGCAGCCGTTCGGCGCTGCACTTCATGCAGCGGCGCGTCGAGGCGGCGAAGGCTGACAGGTCGCTACCGGTTTCCCCTGACATGGCGTGAACATTATTGACATGACTCCTTCACACAGTTCGTGTGATTGTCGCGGCGCAGAAGCGCTCCGACACTAATAATCGCAACAGCAGCCGGTCCCGGCTCGTTGGGTATCTCGCGCGTCAATACTTGATGCGGCGATTGGAGGGACGTTGTGACTGTGCGACGAATCGGAGTAGCGGTTGTTCTCATCACTTCAGCAGTCGCGTTCTATGTTTCCGTAGTTCGCTCGTGGATGCTTAACTGGGGCGCGACCGAAGCCGAAGTGCGCGGGGTGTTGCCTGGAGAGTCGGTCGTTGCTATCCCGCGATACCAGTCGCGTCGTGCGATCCCGATAAACGCTCCGGTCGAAGAAGTCTGGGGCTGGCTCGTTCAGATCGGGCAGGGACGAGGTGGATTCTATAGCTACGACTGGCTGGAGAACCTGTTCGGTCTGAACATCCACAGTGCGGACCGGATCCTTCCGGAGCTTCAGCACCTCGGAGTTGGAGACTTCATTGCGGCGGAACCGAACCAGGTTGCTGGTTGGAGAGTCACAGCGCTTGACCCGCCAAGATCCCTCGTACTGACAGTGAGCATCGAGGACGCTGGATTGCCAGATGATTCTCGCATGGATTCCGAAGCGTTTTCTGGTGTCTGGATCTTTCAACTGAACCCGATCGACAACTCATCCTGCCGGCTGCTTGTGGACTTTCGTGCTGACTTCGGGCCTGGACCGTTATCGGCCGCCCTGTCCGCACTGCTTCTCGAACCAGTCCACTTCATTATGGAGCGGAAGATGTTGATAGGCATC
>SKTL01000313.1 GCA_007122555.1 Thermomicrobiaceae bacterium
AGGGTCAATATGGAAACCCTGTGGCCCGCCTCTGACATCAGCCGCGCCGCCGTGTAAAACCGGTCTTCGTACGGCCCATCAAGATTCATGTACTGGTTAATCAGATAGATCTGCATTGAAACACCTCGGGAAACATTATACTACATATATTTAAGAGCAGTAACAGGATAGCTTATACCTAATTTATGAACTTGTCATATGGAAAGTTATGCAACCAATTATTGCTGTAGATTATTAACTTTCAACAGTCTGTTTAGATCTACCAGCCTGTTGATTAATAGCTTCAGCTAAAACGCTGATACATTTATTCGGCCATTTATCTCTGATTTATGAGTTTGTTGTGCCAGCACCAGGCGCTGGCCACGATCGAGTATAGTTTTGTAAACCGCGGACGCCAGCTCAGTTCAGTGTTCGATTTCCCGGCTGAAGAGACCAGAACCGCCGGGTCGGCCACCGAGGGGGGCACAGAAGGAATCGCCCCCTGGTGCAGTATATATGTTACCCCCGGACAGCCTTTTTAAGAGCCTCATCATCCAGCAGGCTGTCTTCTATAACCTCAACCTGTTCCAGCCCGGCCAGGTTTTCCTATCTGCCGGTTGAAAAATCATCCAGCACCCGCACCCTTTCGCCTTCCCGGGCCAGCCGGTGCACAATGCTACTGCCAATAAAACCTGCTCCGCCAGTAACTAAGCACATTGCCGCCTCCTTGAACCTGCTTTGCTATCTTTCGGTCTTCCCTTTCATGATCACCGTCTTTAATTTCCAGCCTTGTTCCTCGACCAGTCCTCTAAGCGCTTCCCGCAAACTGCCATAATCGAACTGGTAATCGTAAACCATCGCCCCTGTCGGGGCGTAGCCCGTTTCCCGGGCTTTTTGGAACATCTCCACGCCCTTGATCAGCTTTTTCTGAAAACCGATCTGAACCGATATTCCGGCCGAAATTTCCTTCAGCGCTTCCCAGTAATAGACGGTCTTCTCTTCTTCATTAAGCAGCAGCTGCGCAGTATAGGAGATCTTCTTTTTGCCGCTGAACCAGTTGCTGCTTACCACCTCATTCGTTATCACCAGGTCAGTCTTCTGGCCCCGGGCAATTGTAAAAGGCCCCGCGTTATTATATTTTAAGATTTCGGTCAGCAGTTCCTCTCTTGTCGGTTCGCAGCCGCAGTTCTGCACCGAAAGCGGACCGGTTTCTCCTGCGCCCTGCTGCTCTGCCATGGGACCGGTTGCCTCAACAGCAGGCAGCCCGGGCGCCTGGTCAAGCTGCATCCAGTCGCTCATCTGCGCATTCCAGACATAATCGTTAGCAGCTACCTCGTTATTCTGCAGCATCCCCCTGAACTCTTCTTCGCTGATGGGACCAACCTGCTCTCCGTTGCGGTAAATGTACCATTCCATCCTGCTCGCGCTCCTCCTGTTTTGTAATGTAAGGTAAAAACAGGGCCCGGCTATTTAAACCGTCCGCCTAAATTATAGGCCTGCCGGGGCTCATTTGCAACAGCATTTGAAAAACCATGCCTGTTATATGATCCCAAAAGCAGTCAGGTTTGATTTTCCGGCGATTCACTTGGAGCAAAAACATCACCTTTCATTTTGGGACGCTATGATCATCAGCAGCGCTTTGCAGATGAAATGCAATATTTTGTGGACAGAAGATCTAAACAGCGGCCAATCTGTAGACGGACTGGTCATACAAAACCCGTTTGGGCATTAATACCAGTTTTATTGCCGTTATTCTTTCCTACACAATGTAACTGAACTTTTCCATTTGCTGATGATAACAATATAATATACCTGTGTAATTTAAAAAGCTTTCGGTTAAATGCTTAAAATGTCAATGTTAAGCTGCTCAGCTTGCTCAATGATTTCCCGATCACCTGTTACCACCGCTGCCCCTTTTTCAAAGCCTAAGGCCAGGACAAATGAATCAGCATACGAAAGCCCACCGCCAGATTTAATCTCTGCCGCTTTTTTAATCCTTGCCCAACCGGCATCAACCAGGCTGATTCTTTCTCCAGGCAAAATGGTCTCAATTATCCCTTTTGCTTTCTCACCGCTTACGCGGCGTAATAAAATATAATATATTTCCCCCAAACTAATATAACTGAGCCAAACCGGGTTATTTTCCGAAGCGAGGATATCTGCAACGATACCTGCGCCCGGACCATCTTCAAGTAGCTCAAGCAGGGCATAAGAATCAAAAACATATCCACGCTCCATTATCCGCGGCGCCTTTCATTTTTTCTTTCTTCCAAAAGATCTTCAACAAGGGATCGCTGATCATCATTTTTGAGCCTGCCCCTTAATTTTAACAGCTCCTGTTCCGCCATCGTCAAAACCATGAATCCTTCTTCGCTCTCCCTAATGATCAGATGATCACCTTTTTTTATGTCATATTGCTTCCGCAGTGCTGCCGGGATGGCAATCTGGCCCTTGGATGATACTCTTATTTTGTGCATATATCTTACCTCCGATACAATGTCTTACATTATCATTATACCACACCTGCCGGAAAATATATTCCTACTGTTTCCCATCATTTTTAACAGATACTCTTGCTTGATATAGATTCCGGCAGGCCTGGCCGCGGGGGCGAATTGCTATTATAAAAACTTGAACAGGATCTTCTTTGCAGGTATATAGCACGCGCCAA
>SKTL01000336.1 GCA_007122555.1 Thermomicrobiaceae bacterium
AGCCAAACGTGCGCAGTCCGCCGTTGGCCTGCCATGCCTGGAGAAAGTCATCACTGAGGTGATGGCCCGTGACCTCGAAATAGACGTTGGAAACACCCCAGAACGCCTGGGCGCTGGCTTTTTGGACCGGCGCAACACTTTCGGTTGAGCCAATAGCTAACCCGGCTGCGGTCGCGGCGGCTCCAGCGAGCAGACTGCGGCGGCTGAACTTCGTTCCCGTAAGAATCCTGTTCCAATCGCGTGACCTGGCCATTTATGACCTCCCCGTTGTTGAACGAGCAGATCTCACTACACCAGGGAATGATGAAATGAGGGTGAGAGTTCCCCAGTCAGGTCCAGTCACCGGCAATCTCCTCCCAACGTACCGACCAGTATCCGAAGCACGTTGTGCGAACATCGGCTGGTCTCGAATTAATTGTCTACCTGGTCGCAAGTGATCGCGCGCGTGCAGCAATCGTGCAGACCTCTGACAGTGAGTCGGAGTTGTGTGCCGGGCGACACACCGTCCACCGCCCTGTCCCTGTATTCATAACGTTATGATACCCAAAACGTTGCGGTCTTTGCAGAGATTAATGCGCAATGTGAGTGCCCCGATGGCCGGGTTAGTGCAAACGCGGGAGGAAACGCAAACATTGCGCGATCTTGCGGCATTGGCGGCAGGTGATCGCGGCTAGTCGGAAAGGACTGAGCTATCGAGCAGCCACGCGGAATTGTCATTCTCGATCCACTGAATCACGCCGATCTCGGTTTCGAACCAGAACACCTCACCGAGCATATGGCTCAAACCGGGATCGTCGAAGTCGCTCGATTCGACTCTCCATGTCTGAAACAGTCCGGCCGGCGTACTGACAAGCTGGCGCGAATGCATATCAAAGGCAATGCTTCGTTGCTCGGGGTCATTTGCCATCGAGATCGCAGTCGTGTCGGTCGAAAGCTCGATGTTCTCCCATTCCCGGGTCATGACATGCAGCGCCGGGCTGTAGACAACCATGTCCAGCA
Source organism: Thermomicrobiaceae bacterium (assembly GCA_007122555.1). Lineage (GTDB taxonomy): Bacteria > Chloroflexota > Chloroflexia > Thermomicrobiales > Thermomicrobiaceae > SLMJ01. The sequence continues at coordinate 1,000 of SKTL01000336.1, forward strand.
GGTTGCGGTTGCCGTCGCGTCGATCCCAGCCGTGAAGATAGAGTCCATCTTCGGCAGGGGACCAGTAGGTTGTCCGGAAGCCGCTCAGTTTGTATTCATCCCTGCCGAAGAGCGTCGAACCGGGAATGAAGCTCTCGGTCGTTCCAGCTGACTCCCAGATCTCATCCACACCGACGTTATTGCCGTACCGCCAGACGCCGTTACTGTGAAGCCCAAAGTGAGCGGGGTCGACGGGTGACGCGGCTTCGGGGAAGTACTGGCTGCGCCAGTCGCGGTAATGCTGACCGATATTGCCCATTTCCACCTGCCACTCCGGGCTGTTTGCCGGGGTGTAGGTAAGTACGCGACGCTCAAACGGCTGAATCAGCACCCACTGCGTGACGCCGCCAACCGGTACTTCCGCCCAGAAGGCGTCGGCAATCGGAAACCCCATAACGAAGATCCAGGAAAAGAGCGGATCTGCAGACGTGGCGCCGCCGTTGTTGTCGTAGATTGTCCCGGACGCGTTCAGATATTCCCAGAACGCCGCCGGTATGTTGTATCCGATGTCGATGCCTTCCGGGCCGCGATAGACAATATGGTGAGCGAATTCCGCCTGGGGGTCTTCCGGTTGGCCGATGTCTACCTCCAGACCGTTTTCGGTAAGCACTGCATCCGCGAGCTCTCCGGTGCGGTCGGGATTGCCCTGATCGACGACCTTCGCCAGGTGGCGGTATTGCGGGAACGGGTTCAGGTGATCTCCAGCGACGTGGATTCTCGCGCCTTCACCGGTGTTCAGAAACGCGCTGTCACCGATCTGAATGTCGCCGCTGATTAACTCGCGGGTCAGCAATCCGCTGGTGACGAACCATGGATCAGACGGATCGGCGTCAGGGTGGTTGACTTCCATCCGGCCTTTGTCGAAATATTGAACAGTTCGTTCTTCGCCAGGTGAATCGAGGTAGCGTTCATTCATCCCGGCCGTGCGTGGTTCCGGACCCCAGAGCCAGGAACGCTGGGTATCGCCATTCGCGACTGGCGCTTCGGTTCGCTGCCATACCAGCTCGAACTCGTCCAGGTCGATTTCGTAGGTATCTTCGGCGCGTGTCGTCGACGTCGTTGTGACAAGCACCATCCCGATTATCACAATCGGAATTGTCCTGAGCCAGATTGAGCGACGCCAGGCGCCGTGCAATTCGAGTACCTCCGTATGCGTCACCATTGCACCTGACTGGATCTCCCGCGCACGATCCCTGCCCGGAAAACAGGTCCGGGAGTCATCGGTTGAAGGCCGCGCGCAACATCAATGGAAATGATTATGACCGCCGCCGAGGGTCAGATAGATAACTGCGATTCCGACGGCAAGGAGGACCAAGGCCACCATAAGCCCGAACGGAATCTCTTCCTCCTCCTCTTCGTCGCCTGCGTCGGCGATCGGGTCTGCTTCCTGTTCAACGTCCGAATCGTGTTCTGGTAGCGGGTTGTTGTGATGGCCCGAATCGGAACTCATGGAAGACACTCCAGACGATCTGGCGCGGTAACGTATCGTACAGTGCCGACTCTAGCATATCGCACTGTGTGACTTCCGGTCAGCGCGAGTGGTCATCCGGTTACAACCCGAGAATGATCCCGGCGATAGTGAAGTAGATAAGCAATCCGGTTCCGTCAAC
>SKTL01000259.1 GCA_007122555.1 Thermomicrobiaceae bacterium
CCATGACCACACGCCTGGCAATCCTCGGCTCCACCGGATCGATCGGCAGCCAGACACTGGACGTTGTCCGCGGGCTACCTGATCATTTCAGCGTTGTTGCGCTGGCCGCGGGCGGCAATCTTGATCTCCTGGCCGAGCAGGTGCGCGAGTTCCAGCCGTCGCTTGTGTCTACAAGCCGCCCGTGCGACGGGGAGCTATTCAGTCCGTGCGAAGTCCTCTGCGACGATGAGGGGCTGCTGGCTGTGGCGACCCACCCGGACGCCGATATCGTTGTCGTGGCGACCACCGGGCATAGCGCCATCGTTCCGACACTGCAAGCCCTGAAGGCTGGGAAAGAGGTAGCGCTCGCCAACAAGGAAGTTGTCGTCTGCGCAGGGGACCTTCTTGTTGCGGCGGCAGATGACGCCGGTATCGAGATCCGCCCGATCGACAGCGAGCACAGCGCAATCTGGCAATGTCTCAAAGCGCGCGGCGCGACCGACGACGTCCGGTCGATCACCTTGACGGCTTCCGGAGGCGCCTTGCGTGATGTGCCTATCGAGCAGCTTTCGATCGTAACCGCAGACCAGGCGCTGGCGCATCCAAACTGGGTAATGGGCGCGAAAGTGACAATCGATTCAGCGACGTTGATGAACAAGGGACTGGAAGTGATCGAAGCTCACTGGCTCTTTAGAACGAGTTACGATCGGATCGATGTAGTCATTCACCCGCAGAGTCTGATCCACTCGATGGTAACGTACTCCGACGGATCGACGCTCGCGCAACTCGGGATACCCGACATGCGGGTTCCGATCCAGTATGCGCTCACCTATCCGGATCGGCTTCCGGCGCCAGACCGGCATCTCAACCTCGCGAGAATGGAAACACTCGAGTTTCGTGAACCAGATCGCGAGCGCTTCCCCGCGCTGGATCTCGCATATGCGGCCGGTCGGGCTGGAGCGACGTATCCCACGGTGCTGAGCGCTGCAGATGAGATAGCAGTAGATGCTTTTCTTCAGAACGCGATCCACTTCGGGAGCATTACCGCGCTAGTGGAACAGGTTCTCGAGGAACACAATCCGGAATCTGGAATTCTCTCGCTGGAAGCAATCTCCGCCGCCGATGAATGGGCCAGACGGCGCGTTCGTTCTCTCATCGCAACCAGCTGACCGGTGGTCCAGACGTACCCAGGTCCGTTTTCATCGACATCGACCGGTAGACGTGGCGACCCCGCCTGCCACAGTCCACCAGGAATCTCTGCCGCTCCAGGCGACACGAACGTAGACGACAGGACATCGGTAAGTACAGGCTACTGAGCGCCACGAATACCGTCAAGGAAAGTGATCGCGAGGATCGATTAGTGCTCGCGAGCCAGCGTAAGTCCGAACAGATCCCCCGAGCCGGCATTGGCGAGTGTGCTGGCTACGGCTGATCGTCGCGCCGGTCGTCATCACGTCATCCACAATGAGCATCCTCGCCCCGCTTAGATCCGGGTGCTCATCGACATCGATCCCAAAGGCATCCTCGAGATTCTCAAGCCGCTGGTCCGATCGCAGGCCAACCTGCGGCGTCGTATTGCGAAGTCGCTGAACGGGATAAACCACGGGGATCTGGAGCTCACTGGATACGCAACGGGCGAGGATATCAGACTGATTGAAACCGCGGGATCGAAACCGACGCCTGTGCAGTGGAACGGGAACAATCGCATCGATGCGAGTGACCGGGAGGAGCCTGTCTCGAACAACAGAGGCAGCGAGGCGCTGACCAAGATCATAGCCGCGCTGGTACTCGCCGTTATACTTGAACCTCTGAATTGCTCGCCTCATCGGTCCCTCGTACCGGAACCCGGCCCGCACCTGGCGGAGGGGGGAGGGAAACAGATCGGCACACCGTCCGCACTGCTGTCGGCGGTATCCCTGCCGGCCGCAGCGAAGACAACCGGGCTGCGGGTCTACGATGAGCTGCCAAGCACAGTTGTCGCACACCCATTCACCTGCGAGTCCACATCCGGCGCACGTTTTCGGGAGAGCAATCTCCTGAGCGTGCTCTGCCAACAGGTTACGCACCCGTTGCGCAAACATCAGGATTCTCGATCGGTTCATGGAAAATACTCATCGAATGATATCGATCGTGTCGCCGGCCTGCGTCCCGGTTGCCGAGATCATCCCTGGCGGCAACTCGATAACCCATCGTGAACCGGTGAACACCGGCCCGATTCTCCACGGTTTCATGGTCTCATCCGCTCTGATAACACGGTTGTCGCGATCCATGTATAGCACGTCGATCGGAAATCGCATCCAGAACGTGTGGATTGAGGAACACGGATCGATAATCAATCCCTCGCCATGCTCGAGTCCGGAGACGAACATCAGTCCGCGCCCGCGCGACCAGAACGACCTGGCTTCGCGAACGCGTTCACCGATCAGGCAATTCTGAGTCTGATTTCGTACCGTTACCAATGACATGGGCAGAACCACGGTTTACCGCTAGAAGGACTCGAGCAATCGAGGAATCGCCGGGCCGAGGAGCACAATATAGAGCGCAGGGAAAATCAGGAACACCATCGGAAAGAGCATCTTCACCGGCGCTTTGTGCGCCTGTTCTTCCGCACGTTGAGGGCGGCGCATACGCATCTGCTGAGACTGTACGCGCAGCACCTTCG
>SKTL01000223.1 GCA_007122555.1 Thermomicrobiaceae bacterium
AAGGCGCCGCGTTCCACGAGCCTCACGACGAAGCCGATCGCCAGCGAGCCCAGAACGTTGGCGATGATGGTTCCCCAGGGCAAGAAGCCTTCATCGACACTCCCTAGCCACTCGAGCAGCACGTAGCGTCCGATCGCTCCGACCCCGCCGCCTGCCGCTACATACAGCCAACCTGACGCCATCTAGAACACTGCCGTTCCAGCCAGAAAGCCAGTCGCCGCCAGCAGTAATCCTCCGGCTACCTGTCCAGCGGTGTTGTACAGCAACCAGTCAAAGTGGCGATTCTCGATCAGCTTCATGTTCTCTAGACTGAAGGTGGAAAACGTTGTGTACCCGCCCAGGATTCCGGCCACCAGAAAAACCAGGAGATCGTTTGAGTAGAATCCCCTGTCAAAGAACGCGAAAACGACGCCGATGAGGAACGATCCGATCCCGTTGACGGCGAATGTCCCCCATGGAAAACCGCTGTGCGACCAATGCTGCACGCGGGCGGAAATCAGATGCCTCAAGACCGATCCAATTGCGCCGCCAAGCCCAACCAGCACGATTGTCAGCATTCCGGCAATTCTCCCCGAGGATTCTCACATCCCGCTATTGCGCGCATACGCGACCTCTGCTAGTCATACAGTAACGGCGACGCCATCAACATCACGCCAGACTATCACAGGGATATGAGAGGATCGCATCAATGACGACCGGACAACCTTCGCCTGACGCCATCGTCGTGGGCGGCGGAATCATTGGCTGCACGCTCGCCTATGAGCTCCAGAAACGCCGGATACCGACACTCCTGCTGGAACAGGGGCAGATCGGCCGCGAGGCGAGCTGGGCGACCGCCGGCATCATCGGCCCGCCGAGCGGAGAGGATCTTCCTCCGCATCGCGCCGATCTGGCCGAACGCAGTCAGAAACGGTACGAAGGTCTGTTTCAGTCAATCGCACAGGACACCAGGCTCGATACGAGCTATCTGCGGATCGGCAAAGTGCTCGTCGCGTTTACCGAATCCGAGGTCGAGATGGCGCAGGCACGCGTCAACTGGCAGATCAACCATGGTTTCCAGGCAAGCTGGATCGAGCCGGAGGATGTGCGCGAAATCGAACCGACGATTCCGGACAACATCCTGGGCGCCTATTACACCCGGGACGGCGGCGGGCTTACCGGCCATCGGATGACGGAAGCGGTCGCGGACGCGTTCCGCAACATCGGCGGACATGTCATGGAGTACACCGCCGCCACGGGCGTGCTCCTGGACAACGATCGAGTCACCGGAGTCGACACCCCGGATGGACCGATCCACGCCGGCATCGTCGTGCTGTGCGCGGGCGCCTGGACCCGGTTCTTCGGGCCGTCGATACATCGAGCGCTCCCCGTAGCGCCGGTCAAGGGGCAGATGATCGGCGTCACGCCGGAGTCAAATGGCTCGCGACCCCGGCACGTCACCGGCACGATAAGCGGCGGTTACGTCGTCCCGCGCGTCGACGGCACGGTTGCGGTTGGAGCATCGCTCGAACACCGGGGCTTTGACAAGCGAGTAACGGCCCGGGCATTCGACCACGCGACGACGCTGATGCGCAAGGTAAGCCCGGCGCTGCTTGAAGCCCAGTTCACCTCGGCCTGGGCTGGACTGCGTCCCGGAACAGACGACGATACCCCGATCATGGGTCCGGTTCCGGGATGTAAGGGGCTCTGGATCTCCACCGGGCATTTCCGGACCGGTATTCAACTGGCTCCCGGAAGCGCGGTGCTGATTGCCGAGGCAGTCGCCACTGGCGCGGCGGATCCACTCCTGGAGGAATTCAGCCTGGAGCGCTTCGCCTGAGTGCTCCGCCGATGCCATACGTGATCCGGGGAAGGGAGCGTCTCGCAGCATGATACGATTCTCGCCAGAGCGAACCGCCAGATCAGACTGCACGCAACTCGCTGAGGACATCCCGACATGGCATTCACCCCCGGCATCGACAGCATCAGCCTGCTGCGGCTCCGTGCATCCCTGTCGCTCATCCTGCCAACCGGTGATGTTGACGCGCTGACCGCGGGTCTGCCAGATTGTCTGAACCTGCCTGAGCAGGAGGACTTGCTGCGGCAGAAGGTTCGCTCGGCGCAGTTCCGCGTGCAATCTCGCGCAATCAGGCATCGACTCCTCAAGGCAGTAACGTTCTGGCGGCCTCACTCGGACAAGCCAGGCGATGATCTCCGATTCTTATCGATCGATTCTGGACTGGTCCTGGCGCTGCATGTTGGCGCCGGTCTGTCAACCGCTCAGCTCGCCAGGGCGTTTGACCGTCAACAATCAGACATTGCGGCAGAGTTGACACGCGCCCGTCAGATCATGCTCGATCTCGATTCGAATTCCTGCCCGGACGCTGCCACCGAACTCGGGATCTATCGAGACGGCGAATTCGACCTGATTCTGGCAGCCTCTATCCATCGACGCCGTAAAGCCTGCGATACTTGCGAAGACGTGTTGCAGTCGTTCGAATCACTCGATCAGCGCCTGCTCGCGCAGGTTGAGCAGGCAGAGCGATTGCCCGAGATCCGGGAGGCGGCAGCCCGCGGGCTTCGTCACAGACTGCTGACCGCCGCCCCAATCGCCATCGTCATCGGGGTGATTGCCGCAACAGTGATGGCCACCACCGGAC
>SKTL01000063.1 GCA_007122555.1 Thermomicrobiaceae bacterium
ACGCCGGAAAGGAACTGATCATGGTCGGGGTACTGCGGGGAAGCGCCTATTTTTTGGTCGACCTGACCCGTAAAATGCACATCCCCTTCACGATCGATTTTATCAGTATTTCGCACTACAGCGAACAGGGTGAGGCGGCAGGCGTGGTCCGCATCACCAAGGATCTCGACCAGAGCATCACCGGCAAGCATGTCCTTATTGTTGAAGACATTGTCGATACCGGGTTAAGCCTGGGTTACCTTTTGCGCAACCTGAAAACGCGCAAACCGGCCGATATCAGGGTCTGCACCCTGGTCAACGTGGAAGCGAGGCGCATAGTTGAAATTCCCGTCGACTACAAGGGCTTTGACATCCCCAATATCTTTGTTGTCGGTTACGGGCTCGATTACAAGGAAAAATACCGCAACCTGCAGTTCATCGCCGAATTTAACCGCCCCTGACCGGTTTTGCTGCATTTTGCTAAATGGTGTGTCGGGTTGCTTACATCTATATTAATCATGGCTGGAACCAGGGAAAACTTTTAAAGCTGTTACACAGTGTGTTAAGTTGTCAAGTTATTTCCTGCACCAGTTATATAAAAAAATGCGCCACGGCAGGAAATTGGCTTTACAGGCCGAATTGCGAATGTAAGTGAAATAAATTAAATCGGCAGGTCTGCTAAATAATAACCCGGGCCGGCCTGCCCCCTTAGCGGCTGTAAAGGAATTCGGAAGAAGGAGGTTCACGCTTATGTCTAAACAGTGGTATTTCTTTAAAGGCGAAGAACAGGTGGGGCCTGTAAACTGGCAGGAGCTTTTCCAAAAAGCAAGCGAAGGCGAGGTAGGCCCGGATGATCTGGTCTGGGTGCAGGATTTGCCGGAATGGAAGCCGGCCAAAGATATTCAGGGGCTGATCCAAAGTGTTCCTGAAGGAGAGCCAGCGCCTCCCCCGCCGCCGGAACCTGAGTTCGGCCCGCCACCTTCAGCGCCAGCGCCGCCTTTTGCCGGTGAAGCTCCTGCAGGTGGGATGGGTCAGGAGCAGGGATTTAATGTCAATCCATTTTTTAAGAAGATTTCTGATACGGCAAAAGCTACTGCATCAACGATCAGCGCGAAATCTGCAGAAATAGCCCAGTCAGGAAAATCGAGACTGGAGATTAACCAGCTTGCCACAAGAATCAAAGAAAAGAAAACCGAGATCGGCGAGTACGTTTACCAGGCTTTTTCCCAGGGCCAGAAACCTGATGAGGAAACCCTCAACTCGCTGAACTATGAGATTAAGGGTTATGTAGATAAAATAGCTGAACTGGAAAGTCAGATTGCCGCTGAAGCCCAGCAGGCTGGAGCTTTCGGATCTTCGGTTCCCTGTCCCAACTGTGGCAACAACATGCCCCAGGGCGCTGCATTTTGCAACAACTGCGGACAAAAATACGAACCGGCACTTTGCGGTAATTGCGGACAGCACCTTGCCCCGGGCGCCAAGTTCTGCGCCGGCTGCGGTGCGCCTACAGGGCAGTAAGGATTTAATCTGTCCCGTAAAAGCTTGAATTTATTGGCCCATGGGTGAAAAATAAGACAGGGTTAACATGAATCGAATGTGCATGCAATAAAAATAGCCGGGAAAAGCAGTACGCTGCTTTTCCCGGCTATAATATTAAAGTATTATAACTCTGCAATCCATTCTAACATTAACTGCAAAGAGTCTTCACAATCATCTGCCGCCATTTTGCGGAGATAAGGAAGGTCAACGAGTTCAGAGTGCGTTTTCAGCATCCTTAAACCCCATTCGCAGTCTGAGAATGATTTCCAGTGAACACAGGTGCGCAGCCTGTCCATGATTATGTCTTCAATACCGATTACATTAATATGCAAGCCATCTGGTAGTTCTAACCTGGTTACCTTTTCCGGGTCTGCATCTTCAAGTTTGCTTGCTGGGATCTCAATAGCTACTTCAAGTTCACTATGATACCAGTGTCGTCCTTCTTTGCTAAAGCCGAGATCCCGAAGGATTTCTCCTGCAAGGTCTCTCCGCTGGGTTACCAGGTCTATATCCAAAGTGGTATACTGACCTCTCGTGTATATTTCTACCGCCAGTCCCCCGACTACAATTGGCAGAACATCTGCTTCTTCGAGTTTCCCGGTCAGCAGGGCTGCTGTCCTGGTCATCTTTTCGAAGCGGCTCTTATCTTTTAGGCTTAGCAAGTATTGAATTCCAGGATCAGTCGAACTCATAGTACCACTCTCGATCATTAATTATTCTTACTTTGCCGGAAGCCAAATCTTTTTGCCACTTTTGGACACAAAGCTTATCAAGAATATTTTGCTCCTCTTTATCACGGGGTCGTTTTCTAAAAAGTCTATTCCGGCCCTTTTTAAGCATATCGAGGTTGAGCCGATTCCTTTTTTTCTCAATAATCGCTTCGAGTTCGCCTGGTTTAAATCTTCTCATCATCGGAAGGCCTCATCTTTCTGGCAATTGCTTATATTATATCATCGATGTGGGATAACGGGTTAACAAGAACTGCATTCTAAGGGACCAGGGGAAAATCGCGAGAGGGGTTGCTAAAAAAGGGCATAATAAAACCAGGTTCCAACAGGCCTGTGGTTTAACCCTCAGAATCCTCTTTCCCGACCATCTGCAGCCGTTCTCTATCGCC
>SKTL01000232.1 GCA_007122555.1 Thermomicrobiaceae bacterium
ACAAGAACAAGTTCTTCAAGGAGCACGAGAATTCGCCGCTGACGCCGGAGCAACGGGAACGGTTCGAGCAGCTGGAGTACTTCCCGGAAAACGAGGATTTGCGCTTCGAGGTGACGCTCGATACCGACGGTGTTTCCCAGGATCCGGTAACGCTGGGGACGACTACCGGGGAACCGAAGGAATTCGTCCCCGCCGGGCGAGCGCATCTCGATATCGAAGGCGAAACGATCAGCCTGATGGTCTACAAGGAGCCGGGGCGAGGCCGTTACTTTCTTCCGTTTCGGGACGGCACGGCCGGAGCGGAAACGTACGCGGTCGGCCGCTACCTGGACCCCCAGAGCAAGCCGGATGGCGCGCTGATTCTCGACTTCAACATGGCGTACAACCCGTACTGCGCCTACAACGACAACTTCACCTGCCCGATCCCGCCGTTCGAAAACGTGGTCAAGACGCCGATTCGGGCCGGCGAGAAGAGCTATCCGGATAAGGTCTGATATCTGGACGTTTCCCCCAAACAGTCTCCGATGGCGTACCATGCAGGGAGAACATATGCGCCTCGGAGACCTGTTGGAGGATTGATGAAGTTCGAGACAACGAATGGACCACTCGCCGAGCAACAGGCGGACGCCTTGCTGCTCGTCGCCCAGACGAACAATCAGCTGATCGGGGCGGCATCGGACATCGACACAGCCCTTGATGGACAGCTCCAGAGCGCCCTGAGCAGCGTCGGGTTCAGCGGGAAGTCCGGAACCGTTGCGGTCCTGCCGACACTCGGGCGACTTCCGGCCGCCAGGGTTGTCGTCGCCGGGCTGGGAGAACCGTCCGACCTGACGATCGACGGGATCCGATCTGCGTGGGGCGCTGCCGCCCGGAAAGCCCGAGAAGCCGGCGCTCGTTCGATCGCCAGCGACGCCCCGCCGTCGATGTTCGGGCCCGCCGGGATACGAGCAGCGGTTGAAGGCGCCCGTCTGGGGCTCTATCAGCACCGGATTTACCGTAGCGAGCAGAACGAAAACGGCGACGTCGAATCGATAACCTTCGCCGGGGTAGATGAACCGGAGCAGCTTGTCGCCGGAGGCCAGCTCGCGGACGGAATCTGCCTGGCGCGAGATCTGGTTAACGCACCTGGGCTCGACCTCTATCCGGAACGGCTGGCCGGCCGAGCCTGGGAGATGGCGGACGAGCTTGGGCTGGAATGCACGGTCTACGATCGGGCGGCGCTGCAGGAGATGGGCGCGGGCGCTATTGTCGCGGTCGGGCAGGGGAGTAAGCGGGAGCCGAGGCTGATCCACCTGGTGTACCGGCCGGACGGTGAATCGCTCGGAGTCGCCGGATTTGTTGGCAAAGCGATCACCTTCGACACGGGCGGGGTCAATCTCAAGCCGCCGGACGGCATGCGCAACATGAAGATGGACATGGCCGGCGGAGCCGCGGTAATCGGAGCGATGCGCGCGATCGCCGAGATGAAACCGTCGTACACCGTGCATGGGGTTATCGCCGCCGCCGAGAACATGCCGAGCCATTCAGCATTCCGGCCGGGAGATGTCCTGAAGACGCTGAGCGGCAAGACGGTGGAAATCACGAATACCGACGCCGAGGGCCGACTGGTTCTGGCCGACGCGCTGACGTTCACTGCTCGACAGGGCGCCGAGTTCATGATCGATCTGGCCACGCTTACCGGCGCTTCTGTCGTGGCGGTCGGCAACAGCGCGGCGAGCCTGTTCGGGACCGATGACGCGCTGGCGCAGGACGTGTTGCAGGCGGCCGAGTTCAGCGGCGAACGAATGTGGCGCATGCCGCTCTGGGACGATTATCGCAGGGATCTGGACTCGGACATCGCCGATATCGTCAACAGCGGCAATCGGGATGGCGGCGCGATCAAGGCGGCACTGTTCCTGCGCGAGTTTACGCACGGAGTCCCATGGGTACACCTCGACATTGCCGGGCCGGCCTGGTCGACGAAGGAAGAGGGATACCGGATCAAGTGCGGAACCGGTTTCGGAACGCATACGCTGGCGACGCTGCTTGAACAGCGGGCAAGAGGATAGCGGGCGACCGGCGAACTCCCGGAACATACCGGCATGGCGGGGCCGTGCGGGTGTGGGGCGGGGCAGGAGCGTCTTGAACACGAAGGGATTCGTGAGACCATGACGGTGCATACGCAACACGTCACCATTGACACGCACGGTGACAACGATATGCACGACATCACCGACGAGGTGCGAGACGCTCTCCAGAAGAGCGGATGCCAGCACGGCCTGGTCAACGTGTTCGTAAGGCACACGACCGCGGCGATCATCATTGGCGAATATGAGCCCGGCCTGATCCACGATATCCCGATCGCCGTGGATAATATTGCGCCCGCTTCCGGGAACTACCGGCACAACGCGCTGAACCACGATGACAATGCCCACAGTCACCTGGTCGGCTCGATCATGGGACCGTCGGAGACGGTACCATTTAGTAACGGCAAACTCATGCTGGGTACCTGGCAACAGGTGATCCTTCTTGAACTCGATACGCACCCGCGCCGTCGGGACATCGTCATTCAGATCACTGGAGAGTAGTTCGCCGGATGGCCGATCATCAGTTTCGACATGGCGTCGCCACCGCGATCCGGGCGCTCAGAGC
>SKTL01000358.1 GCA_007122555.1 Thermomicrobiaceae bacterium
ATGAGAACGAGACTGACTTCGAAGTCTCGGTAGATGCTGCTGCGCCGGCCGGGGAATACTCGATCATGGTCGACCTGATCGACAAAAATGATGGCGACAACATCATCGTGTTCGTCATCGGTACCTTCACGATCAACGAAACTCCGTGAGTGCAGTAACGTCACTGAAGTGAAGTTATCTGCACGGCGCCCCAGCCCCGGGATCTTCCCCGGGGCTGGTCCCGTTAACCTTCCCGCTCTATCCCGCAACAACGCCTGTTTCCGCTTGACGCTGGTCTTACGCAATGCACGCGATTGAGCCTGTAGCATCGACCATGCAAACACCGTTGCATTTCCGTATCCGTTCTATTACCATCCTTGAACAGCAACAAATTATGGATCGCCAGGTGCGTCCGGCTGGCGGCAGCGCGCATCCTCGCACCCGCTCGCCGGTTTCCGGCAGTTTCCGCACCTGTCCGTCCAGCGGAAAGGGGTTTGCCGTGGGTTTGCGAATGCGATTTCTGGTCGTCGTCAGCGTCCTCGCCGCGCTTGGACTCGCTCCGGCGCTCACCGCCGGGCAATCCGGCGACTACGTCCTGAGCCATCCGGACTTCGTCGACGTCTGGGACCGTACCGATCTCCCGGTCCAGCAGGGCCAGGTCAACCGCACCTGGATGTGGGGTCCCGGCGCCAACACCCCCCTGCTCCAGGAACCGTATGTCGAGGCCGACGGCGGTATGCGGACGGTCCAGTACACCGACAAATCCCGCATGGAGCTACCGGTCGATCCAGTCCCGCCCGATTCCGACTGGTTCATCACCCAGGGCCTGCTGGCTACCGAGCTGATGACCGGCGCTCTGCAGCTGGGTCACAACTCCTTCGAGCAGCACCAGCCGGCGGATATCTACGTCGCCGGCGATCCGGTCAACAACGCGTCTCCCACCTACGCCCAGATGGGCCAGTTGATCGACCGGCCCACCCGCACCGGCGGAGACGTCATCACCGAGACGCTGACCAGCGACGGCCAGATCGTCGACGACCCGCTGCTCGACATGTTCGGCGTCTGGGACGCCTACTACATCGACGCCACCGGCAACCACATTGCGTCGGTCTTCTGGGACTTCATGAACTCGACCGGCACGGTCTTCGAAAACGGCCAATTCGTGCAGGGCGATGTCTTCACCAATCCGTTCTACGCGATCGGCTTTCCGATCACCGACGCCTTCTGGGGCGACGTCACCGTCGCCGGCCAGGAGCAGGAGGTGCTGATCCAGTGCTTCGAGCGTCGCTGCCTGACGTACGCGCCGCTGAACGATCCGGGCTGGCAGGTGGAATCCGGCAACATCGGCCAGCACTACTACGACTGGCGCTACGAGCACATCGGCGACCCGGTGGATGACGCCACCGACGACGCCCCGCCGCCATCCGGCGACGATTCCGTTGCTCCCGATCCTGATCCGCAACCCGAGCCGGACTCGTTCTCCGCGCTGGTGGAGCTCGATGCGCAGCAAGTCGGCGAGTACGGCGAAGTCACAGTGAACGTGGTCGACGGGGATACCCAGCCGTTCGAAGGCGCGCATGTCCGGGCCCGGGTGACGAGCACCACGGGGCAGCAACAGCAGCATCTCGACACCTGGCTGGAACCCGACCCGGCGTTTACGAACGAGGGCGGGGTGGCGACGCTCCAGTACCTCGGCGCCGAGCCCGGCGTTGATACCGTCACGATCTACGTCGATGGGCTCATGGACACGCACACCGTGGAGTTCAACTGGGTCGATGACAGTGACGGCTGCGTAACCGAGGGCCAGAGCATCCAGGCGGCGATCGATGCCGCGAGCCCGGGCGATGAGGTCTGCGTGGACTCGGGCCTGTATCAGGAGCAACTCTCGATCACGACCCCGAACATCACGCTTGCGGCAGAATCCGGCGCCACGCTGATGCCTTCTCCGGATTCGCTGGGCGGTTCCGGCATCACGGTCATGGCGGACAACGTGACGGTTGCCGGATTCGAGCTCGAGGGTTTTCCCGACCTTGGGGTCATGGTCCAGAGCGCCAGCCACGTCGAGCTGCTGCACCTCGACGTCGGAATGGGCCCGGACATCGGCATCCAGGTGAATCAGAGTGACAATGTGGGCATTCGGGGAGCATCGATCGATATGGGCGGCGGGCCATTGGAGCCGGATGGTGTGGCGATCTTCAGCTCAACCGATGTGCACCTTCAGCTTGTGCACATTACCGGCGCCCATGCGGGGGTGATCGCCGGAACCGTACCCGGCAATCCGGCGACGACGGCAACCATCGAGGGTAGCCTCGTCGAGCTTTACGAGGTCGGCGTCGACCTGCGAGACGGCGCCGACGTCGAAATTCTCAACAGTGAGTTTGAGGATGGAACGCTGGGGGTGCGCACCCTGCCCAATACCGAGAACACACTCACCATGATCGCGAGTGAGGTCTCCGGCAACGAGTTGGCTGTCTGGGTGGGCAACGATGGTGTTGCTGCCCTGAACGATAACCTGTTCACCGGCGGCGCGACCGGGGTTCGGGTTGACGCGGCCCACTCAGCCAAGATCGATAACAACTACTTTCTGGGGCATGACTCCGGTATCTGGTTTACCGCAGACGCAAATGCGGCGATTCGCGGCAATACCTTC
>SKTL01000467.1 GCA_007122555.1 Thermomicrobiaceae bacterium
GATACGATGTTTGACGGCGCCGAGTGGCAACCATTCGACCCGCAGCCGCTGCTTGATGAGATCGAGCGCTCGCCGATCTGGACTGAACCGACCGGACCGCACGAAGGCGTCGGTATCGCGCTCGGCCTCCGGCGCGGTTTCACTGATTCGGCGTCGGCCAACGTTCGTCTGAATGGCGACGGCACGGTGCAGGTCGTCGTCGGGTCGATGGATCTCACCGGCACGACAACCAGCCTGACCCAGATCACCGCTGAAGTCTTCGGAATCCCGCCCGATCGGATTCAGGTCACGACCGCGAACACCGAAGCCGCCCCTCACGCCGGGCGAACCGGCGGCAGCAAGATTCTGTATACGGTTGGCAATGCGGTCATTGAAGCTGCCGGACATGCCCGGGAGCAGGTGCTGGCGATTGCCGCGAGTGAGCTCGAAGCCGGCATCGACGACCTGGACATCAGCGGAGACCGTGTGTCGGTTCGCGGCTCGGAAGACCACTACCTCACCCTGGCCCAGATTTATGAACGGGCGACCCAGCCTGGCACTCCCTATCCGCCAGTGTTCGGACACGGGAATCAGGCTAACTCCGTCAAGGCCGCCGCGGTATCGGCCTGTCTGGCCCGGGTGCGGGTCGATCCTGACAGCGGCGAGGTTGCGATTCTCAATTTCATGACCGTACAGGATGTCGGCCGAGCGATAAACCCGTCCGAGGTGGAAGGGCAGATCCGGGGCGGCGTGCTGCAGGGGATCGGAATCGGCCTGTATGAAGGGTTAATCTACGACGTCGGCGGGCAACTGCTGACCGGGACGTTTATGGACTACGCCCTGCCGAAGTCGATCCAGGCGCCCTCGATCGAAGTCAAACTCATTGAAGATCCCAGCCCGCACGGACCGTTCGGCGTCCGCGGGGTGGCGGAATCCCCGATCATCGCCCCGGCCGCCGCAATCGGCAACGCCATATTCAACGCCACCGGCGCCCGGCTGACCGAGCTGCCGATGACCCCGGAGCGCGTCTGGCGGGCTTTGCACGGGCGGTAAAGGCGGCATCGCATACTCTGGCGCTGGTTTGCCCAATCAGGCCGTTCGCTAATCCCGAAGCCGCCGGACTCTCGAAATGAGTGGACCAGACAATGGGGGCGGGTCAACTCGTCCCAGACCCGATCAGTCTGATGTGCGAGCGCTTCGCCGGAGATGCGTTGTCCTGGATTGGATGCCGCGTCTCTTCCACCGTCCACATCGCCGTTCAACAACGTTTCCGCACGAGCTCAGTGGATCAGACACCGGGGTTACGGGGTCTTAACCAGCCTGTTGAACGCCCCGGCAAGCCACGGCCTTCGGCCCCAGGCGACAACCTTGCCGCTCAGCAACGACGTCAACTGCGAGCCTCGTCCGTACCCGGTTAGAAGAAACGCCACCGGATCAGCGGAGATTCGGCAATCGGCCGGGCCGCCCGGAGCGACATCAGAAACACTCAGCTCTCCATCTTCGAAATGCAGCCGAAAGCAGGCTCCGCCGCGAACGCGCAACTCATACGTCGCGCTGAACTCCCGGGCAGCGTCCGGGTCCACCGCTCCTGGCATGACCGCGGCGACGGCGTAAATCATCAGACGGGCGTCAGCCGGATCGATATCGAAGCCCTCATCGACGACCTGGGCGAGATCCCAGCCGTGCATCAGGAGCTCAGTCGACATCATCGCCATCGCCTGAGCTGGCGTGAACGACATTCCCGCGTGAAACGGTACCCGGCGGTCATCCGGCATCTCCAGGAAGCGATGCTCCATCTTCCGGATGTTCCGCGAAAACTGGGGAAGCAGTATCTGAACGTCCCGCTCGGAACGCTCCGCAAGCAATCTGGCATTGACTTCGTGGATCCGGTGCATGTCCGTAAAGGGGCTCGGGGAGCCTTGCTGCAACTGACCCGCGATCTCCACGCCCTGGACCAGATGCAGCGCCAGATCGCCGACGGTCCACTCCAGATGAGGAATCGGCGTGTCGGATCGGATACCGTGCCCGGGCAGTGCGCTCAGAATTCGCTCAACTCGTCTCCCGGAGCGCCGAAAAAGATCAAACGCCCGATCACGCGGAACCAGATATTCCATCGCGCACTTCCTCACTCTCCGATCGCGAGCGTTCATCCCGCCACCTCTCGATTGTACTCGGTTGAACACGGTAAGCATGCCGTCAGATTCAACTTATGTACGGACACTTCTTTTCACGTGCCAGTGCCGCCGTGTCACCTCGCGTTCTAAACCATGATAGCAGGCCATTCACCGCTCCATCGCTTCCTGTCGAAGAGGACAAGCATCTCGGAGAAAACGAGCTCAACGATCGGACAGAGCACCTTGAAGTGGCCGTACAACTATTGTGTCACTCAGTCACAGTTTGTGCGCGGCACGAGCAGCCGGAATTTGCAACAATTCAGCCGCCCTCCTGTCGGGCATAACCACTGGAAACGATCGGAATCAATACGGAGTGAGGATTATGGCTGGAAGCTTTGCTGAACGGCTTGTCTCAGCCGTCGCCAGTACGCATGCGGTGATTGATCTCGACGCCTACGCCAGTAACGTGCAAGTCATGCGGAATCGACTGCGTAAGCGGGGCGACGAGCTGATCATGGCGGTGGTCAAGGCCAAC
>SKTL01000348.1 GCA_007122555.1 Thermomicrobiaceae bacterium
AACTCCGTTGAAGGGCATTCCCGGCATTACACCCTCGCTGCTGAATCCGCCGTCGGGATGTGCGTTCAAGGATCGCTGCCCGTTTGCAATGGAGGTGTGCGACACCGTGATTCCGCCGCTCGAAGAGAAACGGCCGTCCCGAATGGTTTCCTGTCACCTGTTTTCGGAGGAGACATGACCGCAATACTCGAAGCGCGGAATATCTCGAAGCAGTTTGGCGGCGGGCTGTTTCAACCGCCCCCGCTTACCGCGCTCGACAACTTCACGATGAAGATCGAGACGGACCCGCCGACCATCACTGCCGTTGTTGGCGAGAGCGGCAGCGGAAAGACGACGCTGGCGCAGATACTTCTTGGAATTCTGCCTCCGACGACCGGAGAACTGCTCTACGAAGGAAAACCGCTCAAGAGCCTGTCCAAGCGGGAGCACAGAAATTTCCTCCGCGATGTCCAGATGATTCTTCAGGATCCCTACGAGTCATACAACCCCTTCTATCGGGTTGATCATATCCTCCGAATGGGTATCCGGCGCTTCGGCGTCGCGAAGTCTCGCGCTGAAGAGCAAAAGGTGCTTGTTGATGCGCTGGAAGCAGTTGGGCTTCGCCCGGAGGAGACGCTGGGGCGCTATCCGCACCAGTTGAGCGGCGGACAGCGGCAACGTGTGATGGTCGCCCGAGCGCTGGCGGTGCGCCCGCGAGTGATAATCGCTGATGAGCCGGTGTCGATGGTGGATGCGTCGCTTCGGGCGACGATCCTTGACAGCTTGCAGACGCTGGCCCGGGACTACGGCGTCTCAGTCATCTACATCACCCATGATCTGACGACGGCCTATCAGATCGGCGACAACGTGCTGGTGATGTATCGGGGCGTCGTCGCCGAGGCCGGAGATGCGGAGCTTATTGTCCCGAACCCATTGCATCCATACACCCAGCTACTGGTCGGTTCAATACCCCGTCCTGATCCCCGGCGGCCCTGGATGGAAGAACAGCAGCCTTCGGAGATCGGCCGCAGCGCCGACCCGGACAAGGGGTGCAAGTTCGCGAATCGCTGCCCTCACGCCATGGAAATGTGCCTTGAAGTCCAACCGCCCGCCTATCAGGTTGATGACCATCGCGTCGCTTCGTGTTTCCTGCACCGGGAAGCCGCGAAATCGGAGGCGACGGATCTGACTGACGTGTTCGTGACGCCGAAAGGTCATGAGAGCAGCGCAGCTGACTAACCTCAAGGCATTCGTCCGGGCGCTCATCGTGGGCGCCCGGTTTCCATGATTACAGGAAAGAGCGCCGAATGATTCGGGAACAACAGATGCGCGGGGTGTATGTCATCCTGTGTACGACGTTCGATGACCGGGGTAGCCTGGATACGGAGAGCCTGCGCAAACTCATCCGTTTCTGTGTCGATGCGGGTGTTCACGGTATCGTCACCACCGCGAACGCCTCGGAGTTCTGGACACTCTCGGACGATGAACGAAAAGGGATCGTCCGGCTGGTTGTCGACGAGGTCGCTGGTCGCGTACCAGTTGTCGCCGGAGTGACGTCGGGAAGTGCCTGGACATCATCGATGCTCGCCAGAGACGCTCAGGACGCTGGCGCCGACGCCCTCATGGCGATGCCGCCGATGACCGGTTCAGTTCCGCTTCCGGTTGCCTACGCGTACTACGAGATGCTTTCGCAGGCGGTCAGTATTCCCATATTCGTTCAGAACCACGAACCGCCGATGGGAACCAAGATGCCGCCCGATTTCGTTGTGCGGCTGGTTAACGAACTGGATCATGTGGACTACGTTAAGGAAGAGACGTTCCCGCCCGGCAGGCCGCTCGGCGCCGAGCTGGCTCAGGGGGGCGAGGCGCTCAAGGGAGTGATGGGCGGTATCGGAGCCCGGCACCTTTTTGACGAGTATTCTCGAGGCGCCTGCGGAACAATGCCTGCCTGTCCCTGGGCGGATATCCACGTGCAGATCTGGAATGCGCTGGAAGCCGGCGATTATGAGACTGCCCGCGTTATTCACAGCGCGTTACTTCCGATTATGAATCACGAGAATATGCTGAGCGTCCCGCTCTATAAGGAAGTGCTGGTGCGACGCGGGCTGGCGGCAAGCGACTACGTCAGAAGCGCGTTCGGGAATCCGCTTGACGAGCGTGATCGCAAAGAACTCGATCGAATGCTGGACGCAGTCGAGCCATATATTGCGCTTGCGCCGCCACGACGGGATTGAGAAGTAGGTCTCAAGACGTCGGTGATCAGCGCACTGAAACAAGGGGAGCTGATGAAACTCGATGACCTCGATACGCCGTCGGTAATCTGCGATCTGGATATCCTCGAACGCAATCTCGAGGATATGGCTGCCCGTTGCCGGAATCTCGGCATACCGTTTCTGTCCCATACGAAAGCGCATAAGATCCCGGAGCTGGCGCACCTGCAACTGAGATCGGGCGCGTCCGGGATTATCTGCCAGAAAATCGGCGAAGCGGAACAGATGGTCGCCGCTGGACTCACGGATATTCTGATCCCCTACAACATCGTCGGCCCCGTGAAACTGGAACGTTTGTCTCGCCTCGCCCGTCGGGCGCGTATGACTGTGGCGGTTGATTCCGAGGCGACCGCTCGCGGAATCTCCGGTCAGGCGAGT
>SKTL01000285.1 GCA_007122555.1 Thermomicrobiaceae bacterium
CGGTGTTCCGATTGCCTATATCACCGGGCAACGAGATTTCTATCGACATACGTTCATCGTGAATGAACACGTCCTGGTCCCCAGACCGGAGTCCGAATACCTGGTCGAGTTCGCGGTCGACTGGTTGGCGCGTCATTCGAACGGACCAAAGCGCGTCGTCGACGTCGGCGCCGGAAGTGGAGCCATCGCCATCTCGATTGCGCTCGAATCCGGAGGAGTGCACAAGGTGCTCGCGTCGGAGATCTCCCGGGACGCGCTGGCGGTTGCGGCGAAGAATGTTGAATCCCTGAACGCCAACGTCGAGCTCGTTGAAGGCTCGTTGCTCGACTGGCTCGAAGAACCGGTTGACCTGATCGTCGCCAATCTTCCCTACTTGCGTCCGGATCAAGAGCATGCGGGTATCGCCTATGAGCCGGCGATCGCGCTGTATGCCGGAGAAGACGGCTTCAATCTGAACAGGGAGCTGCTTCGGCAGGCGCCGCCGAAACTCAAGTCGCCCGGCGCGCTGATCATGGAGATGGACCCGGATCAGGCGGAACTCGCGCTGAGTACCGGTCGTAAAATGTTTCCCGGCGCATCAGTCGAGATACGAACCGATCTGGCGGGAAGCGAACGCTACCTGGTGATTGAACAGAACTGACCGGCGGGCACAGCAAAATCCCCGCCGGATGCGATCCAGAAACGGGGAGTTCGCAGTACTCGCAATAGATTGATCGACCGGGCGAACCGGGAAATCAGGCGACGCGGGCTGGCTTGGTGATCGTGCGCAGGCATCGGGTGCAGATATTCACCCGCTTTGGCTGGCCGTCTACCTGGATCGTTGCCCGCTGGATGTTCGCACGGAACATCCTGTTCGTCTTACGGTTGGAGTGGCTTACGTTATGGCCAAATCCCGGCCCCTTGCCACACACTTCGCATTTACCGGCCACATTGGCCCCCTTTACGTCACTTGCTCGCATCATCTAAGATTACGCACCAGGTTGGCGCGACCGGGCAGACTGATTGCCCGCAAACATGAAGAATAGCACAGCCTGCCTGCAACATCCACCCGCCATTAATGGCACGTTGCGTGCAACTCCGACGCACATCGCCATGCTGAATCTCGAAGTACCGCGCGATTCAAGTGAGTTCCAGATTCAGAGTCAACGAAGTGGGAACCTGATTCAGACCTTATACGCTGACGAGTGGGGAGTCAATCGTTGTCCGAACGCAAAGCCGTGGATCGGCGCGCAATTGTGGCGGCTGCCGGTGAAGATTGCTGGGACGCAGTCGTCACCGCCCGAGCGTTTCGCTCTGTTGTCCGATTGTTCGAATCACATATCGACTCGATAAACGCGCTCAATGTCTTCCCGGTCCCGGACGGGGATACGGGCACGAACATGCACCTGACGCTGGAGGCAGCGGTTGCCGAGCTTGACGCACACGCCGGATCAATGCCGGATAGGGTTGATGACGTTCTGAAGCTCATCACCCGCGGCGCGCTCATGGGAGCTCGAGGCAACTCCGGAATCATTCTCTATCAGATAATAGCCGGGATCAGCGCCGGATCCGCGGGCGCCGAGATGCTGGACAGCCGTGGGTTGACGAGAGGTCTGGCGACGGCGGCGGATCTGGCGTACAAAGCCGTGACGAATCCGGTCGAAGGCACGATGTTGACCGTCATGCGAGCGATCAGTGACGCCTGCAACGCCGACCCGGGTGAAACACTCCCGCAAACGCTTGCTACCGCACGTCAGGCGGCGGACGATGCGGTCCGCGCGACCCCGGATCAGCTTCCGGTGCTTCGCCAGGCCGGGGTCGTGGACGCCGGCGGGCAGGGCCTGCTGGTGATGTTCACCGTCCTGGAACAGTTCGCGCGCGGCGACATGAGCGAGGCCGAACTGACGGTGGTTGGCGAGGCTCCCCACAGCTTTGCTTCCGACATGCACTTTCTTGATCAGGCCGACGTCATTCACGGCATGAATGAGTTCGGTTACTGCATTAACTTCGCGGTTACCGGCGAGAATCTCAGCTCCGCCGGACTTCATCAGGCGCTCGACGCGCTCGGTCAATCGACCGTTATCGTCGGGGATGACGCGATGGTGAAGGTTCATACCCATTCCGAACGACCTGGCACGATTCTGGAAGCCGCATTGACGTTCGGTGAGCTTCATAACGTTCGCATTGACAACATGAAATCCCAGACCGAACGCCTGCTCAGCGAGCGACACGCTAACGTCGCGCCGTACCAGTTCGAGGGTGCGTCTGAGATCGAAATCCCGATCGGTATCGTCGCCGTCGCCTCGGGCGAAGGAGTCAGTCGAGCGCTCCGCGGGATGGGAGTCGATGTGATCGTCTCCGGCGGCGCATCAATGAACCCCAGTACCGGCGAGATCCGGGAAGCAATTGACAGCCTGAACAAGTCCGAAATTATCGTACTGCCGAATGATTCCAACATTATCGCCTCGGCCAGACATGCCGCGGAAATGAGCGACCAGACCGTTCATGTCGTACCGACCAAGTCCGTCCAGCAGTGCATCGCAGCCCTCGCCGCATTCAACTTCGACGCGTCGCTTGAGGAGAATGTCGAGTCCATGACCAGCGCCGCCGGCGACGTGCGTTCGCTGTCGCTCACTCGGGCGCA
>SKTL01000430.1 GCA_007122555.1 Thermomicrobiaceae bacterium
CGAGCAGCAGCGGCACCACCATGACGGCGGCGGTCCGGGAGAATGAACGCATCACGACCTCCATCGCGCTCGACAATGTTCATCGCGTTCCACAATGTTGACACCGTCGCTCATGGTTAGGGGCGGACCGAGGGACCAACTCCCCGATCTGCCCGCCGAACTACCCGGAACCCGAGGGACCAAAGGCCCGCCCTGCGTGGGTCCCGGGACGACCCGCCCCGCGCGCAGGTCGTGGTCGCTGGTCGCAACGCCAGGGCTGGCTGAACGACCAGAGTGACCGCAACGGTGCTGGTCGTTCAGCCGTCTGCGAGCAGTGGAGGTCGTCGCTCCCAGCGGTCCTGGAAGGCGACCTCGGCCAGGGGCCGGCGGGGGCCGGCTCGGATGTCCTGGCCGCGGAAGTAGGCGACCGGGATGAGGCCCGCCTGGGACACCCCGTCGGGGATGTCCAGGAGTCGGGCGACCTCGGGCTCGGCGCCGAGGTGGATCATGGTCAGCGACGATCCGAGCCCGCGGCTGCGCAGGGCGAGCATGAAGCTCCAGGCTGCGGGCCAGATCTCCCCGTAGGTCGCCGAGGCGGCCATGTTGGTCAGGTCGGTGCCGTAGCCCAGATCCGCGAACAGCTCGTGGTTCTCCTGGATCCCACCCACGCTGCACGGGATGACGTGGACGGGGACCTCGGCGAGGTGTTCGGGGAGGAAGCGGCTCGAGGCCGCCACCTTCTGGGCCGGGACATCGTCGGTGGGGATGCTGCGTTCCATCATCTCCAGGAAGGGAAGCTCGATACGGCGGAAGATCCCGGCGATCGCTGCGCGTGTGTCGGGGTCGGTGATCACCAGCCACCGCCAGGTCTGCAGGTTGAATCCGGTCGGTGCCTGCAGCGCGAGCTCCAGGCATCTGTAGACCACCTCCAGCGGGACGGGGCGGTCGAGGTCGAGCCGTTGCCGCCGGCTGGCTGTCGAGGGCTCGGCGGCTGACCGACGAGCACAGGCTCGAGTCGCGGCAGGCGCCGGTGCTGCTGCTCGAGGCCGACGCCGCCGATCCCGTCGGGGGCGAGGCGGCGGCCCGGAAGGCCTACGAGCTCGCCCGACACGACGACGACCGCGACCTCGAGCTGTGCGCGCTGAGCCAGATCGGGGCGAAGCTGATCGAACAGGGCCGCGTCAGCGAGGGGGTGCGCTACCTCGACGAGGCGATGGTCGGGTCCCTGGGCGGCGAGGGAGTCCATCGCGACACCGTCGTGTTCACCAGCTGCACCACCATGATCTCCTGCACGTCGTGTGCGGAGTTCGAGCGGGCGGTGCAGTGGATCCGCACGACCGACCGCTACGCCCGCCGCTACGGCAGCCCCTTCCTGTACGTCGAGTGCCGCACCCTCTGCGGCGAGATCCTGATCGCCCTCGGAGACTGGGTGCAGGCCGAGGAGGAGCTGGAAGCGGCGCTGGCCGGGCTGCGCCTGGACCAGGGACGGCTCGAGGAGGCCGAGAGGCTCGTGGCCGGGCTCGAGGATCAACCGGTCGCGGTCGAGGCGATCGCCCGGATCCAGCTGCGCCGCGGACGTGCCGCGACCGCCGAGGCGAACGGCGCCCGCCTGTGCGGCCAGGCCCTGTGGGCCAACGGCGACGACGAGGCAGCCCTCGCCCACCTCGACACCGCGCTGAGCGCCTTCACCCACCTGGGCATGCCGCTGGAGGTGGCACGCACCCGCCTCCTGGCCGCCGACGTCCACCGGGCGAGGGCACCCGAGGTCGCGATCGACGAGGCGCGCGCCGCTCTGCGCGCCTGCGACGCCCTGGGAGCGAGCCACGACGCCGAGACCGCGCCGCCGGCCTGCTGCGCGGTCTCGGCGCGAGGGCACCCCGCAGCAGCCCCAGGGGGCTCGAGCACCTGACCGAGCGGGAGCAGGAGGTGCTGCACCTGGTCGGCGAGGGGCTGTCCAACCCAGAGATCGCCGAACGGCTCTACATCAGCCGCAGGACCGTCGAGCAGCACGTCGCCCACGTGCTGGCCAAGCTAGGGGGCCAACCGCACCGAGGCCGCGGCCGCGCGTCGACATGCCGACGGCACGCCGACCTGACGACAGCAACCCTCGCGCGCCACCTCATGCGTCGACCGCCCCGAGTGGTCGGCGCAGGGCAGGGTGAGCACCGTTGTCGGACGCGTCTCGGGGAGGCACGAAAGCCGTCGAGGAAGCGGTGCGGCAGGAGATCGACGCCCAGACCCGGCTGCTGTCCCTCAGTATGATCGGGGCAGCGTTCACGGCCGTGCGCCTCGCGTTCGCCGCCGCACGGCTCGCCTTACCGTACGACGGACACCGCACGCGGCGTTGACCTCCGGAGGGGCCAACATGGATCTGGACGAGGCCCGCGCCTTCCTTCGCGACCACCACCACGCCGTACTGCACACCTACCGGCAGGACGGTTCGCCGCAGCTCTCACCGGTGGCCGTGACCGTCGATGACGATGGCCACGCGATCGTCTCCACGCGGGAGACCTCCATCAAGGTCACCAACCTGGAGCGCGACGACCGGGCATCGTTGTGCGTGTTCACCGACGCGTTCTTCGGCCCGTGGATCCGCATCGATGGCACGACCCAGATCCTGCGGTTGCCCGACGCTATGGAGCC
>SKTL01000294.1 GCA_007122555.1 Thermomicrobiaceae bacterium
ACCGGAACTGGCGACGAGCCGTCGAACGTTCCCGGGGATGGATAGAACCGAAGGCGTGACGCTCCAGTTCGCACGCCGATACGATCAACCATGACCAGCATCACGGTTCAGGACCAGAAAGGATCACCGTTTCATGACGAGCAGCAGCGCGATCCGTCGGCGAACACTCGATCGGCTGGCGTCCGAGCAATTCGATGCGATCATCATCGGCGCAGGCATCAACGGCGCCGGGATCGCCCGGGACGCCGCAATGCGCGGCTTGCGAGTGCTGCTGCTTGAAAAGGGAGACATCGGCGAAGGAACGACCGCCTGGTCGACCCGGTTGATCCATGGCGGCCTGAGATATCTGGAGCACTGCGAGGTTCCGCTGGTGCGGGAATCACTGCGGGAACGCGAGCTGCTCTTCCGGAACGCACCACATCTGGTGAAGCCGCTCCATTTTATTGTGCCGATCTACGAGACCGGCAAACGGCCGCCCTGGCTGATCCGGCTGGGGATGCTGGGGTACGACACGCTCTCGTTCGACCGGAGCGTGCCCGGACACCGGATGCTCAACGCCGACGCGACAATCCAGCGAGCGCCCGGTCTCAACGCTCATGGCCTTCGCGGAGCGGCGACCTACTACGATGGTCAGGTCACGTTCCCGGAACGGATTTCCGTGGAGAACGCGCTTTCGGCCTCGGACCATGGCGCGACCGTCTTGACATACACCCGGGTGGACGATCTTGTGCAAATCAACGATCGCGTTGGCGGAGTGACCTTTACCGATCTGCTCGATGCCGATCAGCGACAACATACAGTCCACGCGCCGCTCACGATCAACGTGACCGGACCGTGGGTCGATCAACTGGCTGGTCAAGTCGCCTCAACACGGTACATCGGCGGCACCAAAGGAAGCCACATCATTGTCGAATCGTTCCCCGGCGCGCCGACTGAGGCGATCTATGTGGAGAACGAAGCGGACGGCCGCCCGTACTTCATCGTCCCGTGGAACGGGCTGTATCTCATCGGCACCACCGATTTCCGGTATACCGGCGATCTCGATCAGGTCATCGCTGACGACGACGAAATCGACTACCTGATCGCCGACACCAACCGGGTCATACCCGGAGCCGGACTATCCCGCGAACATGTTCGATACACCTATTCAGGCGTGCGGCCGTTACCCAGTGTAGACGAGGGCGCGGAGTCCGGGATTACGCGCCAGCACATCGTGCATGATCATGCGCCGGACGTGCTGGGCCTGATTTCGATCATCGGCGGAAAGCTCACGACCTACCGGAATCTCGCGGAGCAGGCGACCGATCTGGCGTTTCGGAAGCTAGGACGCCCGGATCCCGGCAGCAAGACCGCCATCATTCCGTTCCCGGGGGCGAACACGGAGGACTTCAAGCGCTTCGCCGCGAAGTTCCAGGTCTGGTCTCAGTTGCCCGTCGCCACAGCGAAACGACTTGTCTCCATTTACGGAACCCAGAGTCGGCAACTAGTCGAGCGATCGCAAACCATTCCGGGGATGCTTGACCCCATCAACGGCGCTCCGGACACGATAAAGGGTGAGATCTCGTTCGCCTTCGATTACGAAGCCGCCCAGACGTTGACCGACGTGCTTATGCGACGGACAATGCTCGGCTTGAACGCCGACAACGCTGTCCCGGCGGTTGATGAAGTGGCGACACTGGCCGCAGATCACCACGGTTGGGATGAATCGCGCCGCCAGCGTGAAATCGAGGATTATCTCGACTATCTGGCGCGGTTTCGGTCTCAGTCGGTTGAACGAGCTTGATACCGGGATCCGGACGATGCGGCTATCACCTCTGTTCCTGAATGATGTTTAATGGAGGGCTGATAGGTGAACAGTCGCCGAACGGGGTGGCTGGATCAGCAGAACGGATAGCTGTTTGGCTACTGAATCACTACTCACTGGAACCGGGTTACTTCTCGCCGCGTACATTCTCGGGTCGGTTCCCTCCGGATTAATCATCGCACGCATTGTCTCTGGCGCCGATGTTCGGGCATACGGTTCCGGAAACACTGGTATGGTCAATGTCTTCCGGGCGGCGGGGCCGCTCGCCGGCGTGCTGACATTTCTGATGGATGCACTTAAAGGGTTCGTCCCGGTCTTCGCCGGCCAGCAGCTCGGGCTCCCGGTCTGGGCGCTGCTGTTGATCGCCGGAGCAACGATCATCGGACACAACTGGTCGATCCTGCTGCGCGGGAAAGGCGGGAAAGGAATCGCGACGTCGGTCGGGGTCATCGGCGCCTTTTCGCCAGTGATCGCTCTCATCGCAATCGTGATCTGGGTCGGTCTGCTGGTGACGATCCGCTATGCATCCCTCGCCTCAATGGTGATGATCGGGAGTCTCCCGGTAATGCTCGCCCTTGCCGGATACGACCTCATCTACATTCTATTCGGGACTATCCTCTTCGTCGTCGCGGTGTTCCAGCATCGGGAGAATATCCTGCGTCTCCGCACGGGGTCTGAACTGAAGATCACTCTCGATTCATCACGCGTTCGTCACAGTGACTGAGATCCTGGCGCACCCTCGCGTCCTGATATTCGGGGCGGGGGCGGTCGGGTCTCTGCTGGGCGGAGTTCTCTCCAGCGGCGGCTACGACGTCAC
>SKTL01000260.1 GCA_007122555.1 Thermomicrobiaceae bacterium
AGATCCGCCAATCGCGCAAGCGACACGATGTCTTCACGGTTATGGCTGAATACAGGTCGAAGCGGCTCGGCGTTCCGTGAACGTAGATAATCGAAGTAGAGATTCGGGATCAGGAAGCCAGGCACGTCGTCGAACCGCTGCACTCCGAGTAACTGGCGCTCGAGATTTCCCAGCGAACAATCCCCGAGGCGGTTGCGCCAAATCCTTCGCGCCGAGGTAAGCAGATCCCAGTGAACCAGTTCCGGAATGTCTCGGTATCCGTGCAGGATGAATCGGTTATGGATCAGCGGCCAGTCAAAACCTCGACCATTAAAGGTGACGAGAACCTTGAACTCCCGAATGATGCGTCTCAACTCGCTGAGTAGGCTCGGTTCCTCGTGGAGATCGCGCAGAAAGTGCTGTTCGACGCGGAATGTGTCTCCGGCGAAGTGGCCAATCCCGACGAGAAACACGTGTGTGCCGGTTCCCCGCTCGAGACCCGTGGTCTCAGTGTCGAGGAAAATGATCTCGTCGGGACTGACGTCGGCTGGCCACTCGCCGCTCGGGGCCAGAGTCGACGGCCGTATTCTTGTTTTGAGTGTCCCGGCCTCTAGGGTACTGTTGTCCAGTTGATTCTCTGCTACGAAGTGGCTGCCGTGTTGGGTCGACCGCTCGATTCCAGGGGTGACCATGTCGATCGGGATACCGGAAGGAGCCCGATCACGTTTCTCTGTCACCTCAGGATTCATTGCGTTGAGACGTTCGCGAATCGAACGCACCAGAGATCCCTTCCCGTCTATCTCGCTTCGTGCTGTTGATTGTACGTTGACCGCTGCGAATTTACATTGGTCGGTCGACAACGTAGATTAGGGCCGGATAGCGAAGTGCTGGGGCGCGGACGAGGAGAAGCAATGCCGAGACCGGGCGAACCGTTTGAGACGGAGCGAATGTACTTCCGACTCCTTGAGGACCGCGATCTTGACGCGATCCACCTGCAGTTCTCGGATCCCGAGATGTGTCGGTACTTCAGCGAACCGCCGATGGACCGGGCGATGGCTGCTGAAACGATCGAGTTCTTCCAGCATCCCGAGCGCGATCCCTACCTGCGTTACGCGATGGTGCACCGTGAGTCAGGTGAGTTCATCGGGACCTGCGGCTATCACCATCTCGATCCGGAGCGCCGACAGGTAGAACTCGGGTATGATGTCTGGAAAGCGCACTGGCGGAAGGGCTATGCATCTGAAGCGCTTCGATCACTGATTGATATGTGCTTCCGCGAGCTCGCTGTCGAACAGGTGTACGTGCTGATCGACCGAAACAATGCCGGATCGATCCGAACCGCGCAGAAGTTCGGATTCGAGCTTTCTGAGCCGTGCCGTCCACTTGACGCGTCCGATCAAGTGTGCATGAAATTGACGCGAAGCGCCTGGAAACGAGCCGTTTTCGGGAACGCGTGATGACATGATGATGAATGGAGTCTGAAGATATGGCCTATAGCGTGACGCTGATCCCGGGTGACGGGATTGGAACAGAAGTATCCGGCGCCGCTCGACGCGTGCTGGAAGCGACCGGGGTTGAGTTCGACTGGGACATCCAGGAAGCGGGTGTTACGGCGCTGGAGAAGCATGGAGATGTTCTGCCGGATGCTGTCATCGACTCCATCCGGAAGAACAATATCGCGCTCAAGGGCCCGCTCACGACACCTGTTGGCGGCGGGTTCCGCAGCGTGAACGTGGCGCTCCGTCACGCGCTGGAGCTGTACGCGAATCTCCGTCCCTCCCGCAGCTACGACGGGGTTCAGAGCAGCTTCGACAATGTCGACCTTGTCGTCGTCCGTGAAAACATGGAAGATCTCTACGCCGGTGTCGAGTTCGAACAGGGCGCGTCTGACACCGCCGAGATCATTGCCGAAATCAACAAGCGGTCTGAGAAGCCAGTTTCGAAGACCGCGGCGCTGAGCATCAAGGCGATCACTCCGGAAAACTCCCGTCGAATCGTCAAGTTCGCGTTTGAATACGCCCGCGAGAACGGGCGTAAGCTCGTGACCTCTGTCCACAAGGCGAACATCATGAAGTACACCGATGGCCTCTTTCTCGAGGTTTCACAGGCGGTCGCCAGCGAGTATCCGGATATCGAATTCAATGACCGGATCGTCGATAACATGTGCATGCAGCTGATGCAGAAGCCGGAGCAGTACGACGTACTGGTGATGCCGAACCTGTACGGCGATATCGTCAGCGACATGACATCGGGGATGATCGGCGGCTTGGGCGTCGCCCCGAGCGCCAACATCGGCGAGAAGGGCGCGGTCTTCGAGGCGATTCACGGCAGCGCCCCGTCACATGCCGGAAAGAACGTGGCCAACCCGACCGCCATGATTCTTAGCGGGGTGATGATGCTCCGTCACCTGCGGGAATTCGATGCCGCGAACGCGGTCGAAAATGGCGTGAAGAAGATCATTGCCGAAGGCAAGAACGTCACCTACGACCTTCGTGAGGATCGTGATCAATCAAAGGCGGCCAAGACCTCCGAGATGGCCGACGCGATCATCGCCGAAATCCAGAAGTAACCCATACTTGATTCGATCAACGCCCCGGCCCGGCGGAAATCATCCGCCGGGCCATCTCGTTAACTCGATTCG
>SKTL01000023.1 GCA_007122555.1 Thermomicrobiaceae bacterium
GACCAGGGCGTCATCGCCGGTGGTTGGGTAATCCACGATGAACTCGACATCCGGATGCTCCCGGAGCGGCGCTAACGCCTGGTTCACTTCCTCAAGCGCAGCAGGGTCGATGATTGAACCGTCAGCGTCTTCGAAAATGATCCAGAGCTGCGCGCCTCCTGCCTCGAATCGTTCTTCGATCGCTCGCTCGGCTTGCAGCGTCGGGGCATCTGAGCTAATCCAGCCTTCGGCTGAGAGCAGATCAATTCCTCCAGGTATCGCTGGAACCGCGATCGCAATGAGAAGCAGTGATAGCGCGAGGATCTTCTTGGGATGCCTGGTTACGAATCGTCCCCAGCGGTAGAACATTCTCACCTCTCGATATTTGACCGACCCATGTTAGAAGTTGGGACCGCTGAGCTTTCCTGGTGCGCCTAACGATCAGAATTGCATGCCGTGGTTCTTGGTTGCGAAGCGTCGCAGGGCGTCTCGCCGGTGAACACGCTCCGTATTCTCCTCTATAATGCCAAAAGGATACTGCCAAAAAGACCTGGGGAGTAGAAGGAAGGAACAGTATGGCGACGCACAACTTTCAGCCGACGCATTATCACGTTACGATCGGAAGCCACGACCCGGTGCTCCGGATCGCCGACGGCGACACCGTTATCACCACGACGATCGATGCCCGTGGAAACGATGCAGCGGACAATACCGTAGCTGAGCGCGGGAATCCGCAGACCGGCCCGTTTTACGTGGAAGGGGCGGAACCCGGAGACGCACTCGCCGTCACGTTTGATCGACTCATGCCGAACCGTCGACGCGGGTTTACCGGAAACCTGATTGCTGAGCGCATCCTGGAGCCGGAGTTTGTCCGCACGCTTCCGCCGAAGCGGGACGTCAACTGGGATGTCGATGTCGAGCAGGGCACGGTCACCCTCAGCGACCCGGAGTCGAAGATAAACGGATACACCGTTCCTATGGCGCCGATGGTCGGCTGTTTCGGCGTCGCTCCCCCGCGCGGCCAGGCGATTTCCACCGCCACGTCGTATGTCAACGGCGGAAATATGGACTACCGGGGCCATGTCGAAGGTGTCACTGTGTACTTCCCGGTTGCGACGCCCGGTGCGCTGTTCCATATTGGCGACGGTCACGCCGTGCAGGGCGACGGCGAGATTGTCGGAACCGGCGTTGAGATCTCCATGGACGTTCAGTTCACGGCTCGTGTCGTCAAGAACTCGAATATCGTCTGGCCCCGAACGGAAAACGACGAGTACATCATGGCGTTCGGCAACGCCCGTCCGCTCGATGAAGCCTTGCAGTACGCAACAACCGAGCTGCTTCGCTGGCTGAACGAGCGCTACGAGCTCGACACCGAATCGGCGTCGATCATGCTGGGACAGACGATCGAGTATGAGATCGCCAACGTGTTTGATCCGGCATATACCGTCGTCGCCAAACTCAGGAAGTCCTGGCTTGATCGGATACGTTGACGCGCGCTGAGCGCGGCCGTCCAGGAAGGGAAGCAGTTGCGATGCCGTTCGCCGATATCAACGGGGTCTCAATTCACTACGAAGCGACAGGAACCGGTCCGCCGATGATCTTCAGCCATGAGTTCGCTGGAGACTCGCGCAGCTGGAAGCCACAGGTTGAGGCGTTCGCCGGGGACTTCCGCTGTGTCACCTGGAACTATCGCGGCTTTCCGCCGTCGGATGTCCCCGAGGATCGCTCCGCCTACTCGCAGGACATTCTGGTTGAGGATCTGCGCGCGCTGATGGATCATCTGGAGATTGAGCAGGCGCATGTCGCCGGGCTTTCGATGGGCGGCAGCGTCACGCTCCACTTTGCGCTGACGTACCCGGAGCGATGTCTGAGCGCCGTGGTTGGTGGCGCGGGTACCGGCACGGTCAACCGGCCGCAGTTCAAGGAGGACGTCGCCCGGATCGTCGATCTTCTCGAAACTCGCTCCATGGCGGAGTTTGCGGAGATCTACGCACTGGCCCCGACCCGGACCCCGTTCAAGGAAAAAGATCCGGCTGGATGGGAACAGTTCAAACAGCATCTGGCCGAACACTCCACGGTCGGATCTGCGAACATGATGCGGGAAGTTCAGCTCAAACGTCCGACGATCTTCTCGCTCGAGGAACAGTTGTCGCAGTTGACCGTACCCACGCTGATTCTGATCGGCGATGAAGACGAACCATGCGTTGAGCCGGCCGTCTTCATGCGGCGCAAGATCCCGACATCCGGGTTGATGACACTGCCGCAGAGCGGCCATACGATCAATCTGGAAGAGCCGGAACTGTTCAATCAGGCGGTGAGCAAGTTCCTGACGATGGTTCAGGAGAAGCGCTGGCGAATGCGCAGTTCGGTTTCCACGAGCATGATGCCGTCCGGAGACTAGTGTCCCGTTGAACGGGGAGCAGCGGGTCACAGCGGTCCGGGGCAAGGATGATGATCGGGGCATTACGGGTATGACTGAGGATGCAGACCATCCGGGACCGCACCCCGGACGGTTCGCTGGTGTGCTGCCGCCTGTGCTGGCGTCGGAGAGTTACCGACGTCTCTGGTATACCGGTCTACTCTATTACCAGGCGCACTGGATGGAGATCACCATCACTGGCTGGGTTGTGC
>SKTL01000325.1 GCA_007122555.1 Thermomicrobiaceae bacterium
CTGGGATCCGCCGATCATCGTGCTTGGTGAATAAGCGAGAGGACGCGCCGATGTCCGGGAGCATGCTGCGTTGGCGTTTGACCCGAATCATTGTGTCAACGGCTCTGTGCCTGTTCGGCATCAGCGCGCTCGCGGCGAGTCCGGCGGCGGCGAACGATACTCCTGGATCGCTGAGTCTCTACTTTCCCTGGACGCCGACCGGCTCGATGATAGTCGATCAGACCGGATTTACCGATCAGGGACCGTTCTACGGAAGCATTACCATCCACAACCTGGAAACCGAATCAGTCAGTCTGAGGTACATGATTACCGGCGAGGGCGATGATATCTCGGATGAATCGAGCTACAGCAGCACGCTGATGCCGCCGCAGGGTGGACGCACCTTCACTATGCAGCAGTTCGTCATCGAGACTGGATTCGAAGGCGATGCGACGGGCGTTGTGATGTACGGCGTGAAATCAGCCGGGGGTGGACCGGCGCGTATCTCCGGCGTTCAGCTTCAGGCTGCGGCTGTTCCAATCGATGTCGATTCGAAGACGAGTGACGCGTTCCTGACAGTTGGCGGTTATAGCGGCCTGCGTTCGACTCAGCTTGGCGGCGAATCGGACATCCACTTTCCGATCGTGCAGACGAATAGCAACTGGAACACCCTTATCCGCGCGACCAGCTTCATGAGCGATACGGATCAGGATATCGAGCTGACGCTCCGGGATGCCGGCGGCGACGGTGAGCAACAGTTCACGCAGCCCGCCGCTCCGGGCGTGCCGGTCACCTTCGATCTGCTCGCGCTCGGCGTCGATCCCGAATGGGTCGGAGCCGCGACACTCTCCGGCAGCGGCTCGTTCGGCGCGGTTGCCGAGCGGATCAAGAGCGAGACCAGCATGCTGATGATCAATACAGCACGACCAATGGATGCGTCGAGTACCGAGCAGTATTTCCCGCTGGTGCTGCGCGACTGGTTCGACTGGAATACTGGAATCTCCCTGCTGAATCTCTCGGACGCTGAAAACGACGTCGTTGTCGATTTCTACGCAATGGACGGAGAGCTGGCAGCGTCCGAGCCCATCACCCTTCCGCCGTCCGGGATGAACTTCATATACATGCCGTCCGGTGACGGAGAACCGTTCGTCGGTTCCGCCGTCGTGACATCCGAGGCGGGCGTACTGGGCGCAATCGACGAAGTCAAGTATCTTGGCGATCCCGCCGACGGGGCCGGTCATGCGATGTCCTACATGCTGGAGCGCGAACTGGCGATGCTCGGCGAGATCATCTCGATGTCGCTCTATCAGAAGGGTGACCCGGAAACCGGTCTGGGCGACACGTCAGGCATTCAGGCGTTCAACCCGATAGATGTTCCGGTGGAGATTGAGATCCAGTTCCACGACCAGTCCGGCATGATGGTTGCCGAGGGGCTGTTCACCCTCGATCCAAAACATGGCGAGACCTTCTACGCAATGGACTTCCCGGGAGTACCGGACGGGTTGACCGGCACGGCGTTCATTAAGGTGATGAGCGGAGCCGGCGGCGTTACCGGCATCTCGAACCACGTCAACTACGCGGTCCAGCATGATGGTTCAGCGGCGTTCAACATGATGGTAATTGGTGATTCGGCCGAGTCCCCGGGTCCGCTTGATCCGCCTGGGGATTTGATTACTCCCTGACGAAGCCCTTCGATCATTTTGGTTGGGAAAGGCGAACGTCAATGCAACTGCAACGCCTGCGAGCACTCCTGATTCCGATGCTCATTCTCGGAACCATGATGACTTCGACGCCGGCGGCAGCCGAACCATCTCCGCAGTCCGGACAGACCCAGCGCTATTTTCCCTGGGTTCCCTATAACGAGGTGATCTCCGATCCGCGCGGCTTCCCCGATTCCGGCCCGTACTACGGCCTGGTGACCGTTCAGAATCTGGAATACGCAACGATTGAGATCACGCTTCGGCGGACCGTCAGCTATCCGCCTGATCCGTTCCAGTTCATTCACTGGTATGAACTGTCATCCGGGGAGTCCGTGACCTTTCTGCAATTGCTCCCGCCGGCGCTCGATAACCCGGCAGCCCAGGGCAGCAGCGGGATGCGAATCGACGCCCGGTTCGTGTCGAACCAGAACCCGGCTCGGATCGCGGCGGTCATGCGGCAGGTTTCGGCGTCGATTCCGACCAATCCCGCGGAAACGACCGGCGCCCATATCACCGTTTCCGGCTACACGTCGCTGAGTTATGCCGGCGTGGCGGCGACCCCGCGCGTGTTGCCGATCGTTCAGACGAATTCGAACTGGAATACTCTGGTCCGGCTGACGAATTTTGACCAACAGAATGATGCGACAGTCTTCCTGCAGCTTCGACCGAGCGGACCGGGAGCGACGATGCATCTTCCGCTGTTGACAATCGAACCGGGACGGACACACACGCTGAACCTCTACGACGACGTTGGGCCGGACTGGATCGGCCATTTGCACATCTCTAGCGCATCTCATGTCGGCGCCGTCGCCGAACGGATCAAGAACGAGACCAACATGCTGCTGATCAACACCTCGCGATCCCATGTTCAGACAAACGAGGTGCAGGTCGCGCCGCTCGTTTTCCGGAACTGGAATCACTGGAACAC